>JAEYRZ010000058.1 GCA_023435265.1 Pseudomonadota bacterium | reverse complement strand
GCGCCGCACCGATCATGTACACCGGACTGGAGTACAGCGACAGCGGCGTTCAGGCCATCCGTGCCACCCTTACGCTGTGGGCTCTGGCCGGCCAGCTGGATGTGCCCGGCGGCCGCTGTTTCGCCATGCCTGCCAATACCTTTCCCGTCAACCGCAACGGGCTGGTGGACAATCCCAATCCGCAAAAGGCCCTGGGCCGGGACCGTTTTCCGGTGTACCGGCTCTACCGGGGCGAGTCGCACGCCAACGCCCTGCCGGACGCGGTGCTCAGGGGCAGGCCGTACCCGCTGCGGTCGCTGATCATCCTGGGGGCTTCGATGATTACCTCCTGGCCGCAGCCGCGGGTGTGGCGGGAAACCCTTAAGGCGCTCGATTTCCTGGTCTGCATCGACGTGAATTTGACCGCCGACTGCGCCTTCGCCGATATCGTGCTGCCCGCCGCGACCAGTTACGAGATCGAATCCTACATGCGCTATGGTCCGCTGTTCCGCATCCGCGAGAAGATGATCGAACCGGTCGGCGAGGCCCGCAACGGGATTCTGATTCTTTCGGAACTGGCCGCCCGCCTGGGCTATGGTCATCTTTATCCCCAGAGCGAGGAGGCTGTCCTGCGCCACGCCCTCAGGGGATCACCGTTCAGCCTGGAAGATGTGCGCGCCGCGGGAGGAGCGGTAAGTATCGAAACGGTGATGATGCAGTACAAGAAATGGGAGAAGGGCTTGCTGCGCCCCGACGGACGGCCGGGCTTCGACACGCCGACCGGCCGCTTCGAAATCGCCTCCACCATACTTGAAGAACACGGCTATGATCCTCTGCCGGTCTACACCGAACCGGCCGAGGGCCCTCTGGCCCAGCCCCACACCGCCGCGCGTTTTCCGCTGATCTTTAATTCGGGCGCCCGCGTGGACACCGATTTCCGCAGCCAGTTCCATCATATTCCAGGACTGAACCGGCTGCGACCCGAACCGACCGTGACCATCAACAGCGCCGATGCCGCGCAGCGCGGGATTCGAAACGGCGATCGCGTCGACCTGCGTTCGCCGCGCGGCACGGTCCGCATGCGCGCCGTGGTGACCGGCGATATCCGGCCGGGCGGCGTGGACGCCAACATGGGCGGCGGCGGCCCGCTGGGACCCGAAGCCTGGCGCAACTGCAACATCAACGAATTGACCGACCTGCGGTATGACCCGATTTCCGGGTTTCCGATCTATAAAGCCCTGCTGTGCGAGGTCTCGAGGGCGGACGAGGGCGCCGTGCGGCTGGAAATCGATTCGGGCGAGAGCGCGCAACCTGTTCCGGGGCCGGGCGCACAACCGCCGGACCGCGAGCGCATCTATCTGGACCACAATGCCACCACGCCGCTGGATCCCCGCGTTCGGAAAGTCATGCAGGCGCAGATGCGGCTTGTGCCGGGCAATCCCTCGTCGATCTACCGCGAGGGACGGGACGCACGCTCGGCGATCGAATCGGCACGCCGCAAGGTGGCCGGTTTGCTTGGCTGCACGGCGCGCCGGGTCACCTTCACGGGCGGCGGCAGCGAAGCCAACAATCAGGTGCTCAAAGGCTGCGCCCTGGCTCAGGGGCACCGCAATCACCTGATCACCAGCGCCATCGAACATCCTTCGGTTTTGAAGGCCTGCGAGTGGCTGGGCAGGATGGGCTTCCGGATCACCCGCCTGCCGGTGGACGCCTGGGGGCGGGTCGCTCCCGAGGCCCTCGAAGCGGCGATCGATGAGAAGACCTTTCTGGTCAGCGTGATGGCCGCCAACAACGAAACCGGGACGATCCAGCCGATTTCCGATCTGGCCCGCATCAGCCATGCCCATGGCGCCCATTTTCACACGGACGCCGTACAGGCGGCCGGGAAAATCGCACTGGATGTGGGTGCGCTGGATGTCGATTTCCTGACTGTGTCGGCCCACAAATTTTACGGACCCAAGGGAATCGGCGTGGTGTACATGCGCCGGGATGTTCAGCTGGCGCCGCTGGTTCACGGCGGCGGCCAGGAGTCCGGGCGCCGGGCCGGAACGGAAAACACGCCCGGCATCGTAGGCTGCGGCGAGGCGGCCGAATTGGCGGGCGAGCGCCTCCATGAGTACGCGGAGCGAATTCTTCCGCTGCGTGAACGGCTGTGGCAGGGAATCCTGGAGATCGCACCGGAGGCCCTTTTGAACGGCCACGCCGTAGACCGGCTGCCCAATACGCTGAACATTTCGATCCCTGGCGTGCGGGGCGAATCGCTGGTCATGGCCCTGGATCAGGCCGGCGTGGCGTTCTCCTCGGGCTCGGCCTGCAGATCCGGCTCGCCCGCGCCGTCACACGCGCTCCTGGCCATGGGGCTCTCCGAGGAGCGCGCGCACTGCGCGCTGCGCTTCTCTTTGGGGCTGCGGAACAGCGCTGCGCAGATCGATCAAACTTTAGCCCAGATCGCCAGGACCCTGGATGCATCGCGAAACATGGTCCGTTTCGTTTCCTGCCGCTGAACAGCGGTGATCCATCATATCCGGAAGGAGCACGCGACGATGCCCGGACCCCCATCGATCCAATCGGCGGCGAATCTTTTGACCGGCGAAGATCCGCAGCGCCAACTGGCTGCGGACATCCGCAGGGGATTGACCTCGAACCCCAGACAAATTCCCTGCAAGTATCTCTACGATGCCCGCGGGTCGGAACTTTTCGAACAGATCTGCCGAACGCCCGAATACTACCCCACGCGCACCGAGCTGAGCATCCTGGACCGCTCTGGAGCCGACATCATGAATTTCCTGGGGCCGCACGGCGGCGACCTGATCGAGCTGGGCAGCGGTTCCAACCTCAAAATACGAACGCTTCTGCGGTCGGTCGGCAGCGCGCGGCTGCGCAGCCTCCGCTATGTGCCGGTGGATATCAGCGAAAGCTGCCTGCTGCAGTCCACCCGGCAGCTCTCCGATCTGCATGCGGAACTGCGAATCCGCAGCATCGTGGCCGACTTCACCTGTTCGCTGGAGATGCTCGCCGGCCGGCGCAAGAAGATGATCCTGTTTCTGGGCAGCACCATCGGCAACTTCCCCGAGGCGGAATGCACGGCTTTTCTGAAACATGCCGCCGCGGTGATGAATCCCGCCGACCGGCTCGTGATCGGATTGGACATGCTCAAGGCCATTCCGATCCTCGAAAAAGCCTACAACGACGCCGCTGGAGTGACGGCCGCGTTTAACCTGAATCTCCTGCGGCGGCTGAACCGCGAACTTGCGGCGGATTTCGATATCGGCGCGTTCGGGCATGCGGCTGTGTTCAATGCGCGGGACGCGCGCATCGAAATGCACCTGAAGGTGAACCGCGACAGCGTGGTCAACTTGCGGCGGCTGCCGCTCAGGATTCATTTTCGGCGCGGTGAAACGATCCGCACCGAGATCTGCCGCAAATTCAGCCGCGGCAGCGCCGCCGCCCTGTTTCAAAGCGCGGGGCTTGCAGCAATCCGCTGGTTCACCGACGAGCGGGGATGGTTTTCGGTCGTGGTCCTGCAGAAGCGAAACCGGTCTTGAGCCGGCTTCATCGAAGCTCCGCCATATGGACGCAAAGGTCACGATCTGATTCAATTATCAAAAGACAAGGGCTCCACTTAACACTTAAAACTTGATGGTTCGGGGCTTTTTACGAATTCATCAACTTAACTTTGGCAGAATCTTAAAAAAGTAGTTTTAAACCACAGAGAGCGCAGAGGACACAGAGAAAATTAATATATATTAATAACTTACATCTGTGTTCTCTGTGCTCTCTGTGGTTATTCTGCCTTTCTTACGAGCCCATCAACTTTGATCTTCCGGCGAACTAGGCCACTCATTGCAATGGCGGACCTGATCTATATTGACGAACAGGGCACAGGATACGGCCGTCGACGATGTGGAAAGGAATTCGTCTACCTGGATGTCCAGGGCGGCAGGATCTCCGACCATTCGACGATCGAACGCCTGCGCCGCCTGGCGATTCCGCCGGCCTGGTCCGAGGTATGGATCGCACCGCACGCGAGCGCCCATATCCAGGCCACCGGCCGGGATGGACGCGGCCGCAAGCAGTACATTTACCACCCGCTCTGGGAAGAACTCCGCAATTCGGCCAAATACGATATGATGGTGCCGTTTGCCGAGCGCCTGACGGCCATCCGGAAAACGGTGGCCGTGCACATCTCGCGGCCGGCGGCTGCGCGCTGCGGTTCACAAACCGACGCCCAGGATCATGGTTCCCCCGATAGCCAAAGACACCCGTCGTTCAGCGCCGCAGCGCTTCGAGATAGGCGATCAGGTCTGCAAGCGCGGCATCTGGAATCTTTTCTTCGTCAAAGGCCGGCATGGCGCCGAACCCGTGGCGTACCTGCCATCGTATGGCCACGGCCGGCAGGGGCTTATTGTTCAATGCCGGCCCCACGCCTGCTTCGCCGCCGGGGTGGCATTGATGGCAGTGCCGCATGAAGACCCGTTCTCCCGTGCGAACCGGACGCGATTCCGGCAGCTGCGCCGCCTCAAAAGGCGGGCCGCGCCTTGCGGAGCCGCAGGACGCACACATCAGCAGACCGAGCAGGATGACAGCGATACCCCTTGGCACCGCATTTTTTGCAGGTGTGGCTGCGGAATCTTTTGAACCCGTCATGGCTCGCGTATGATGCGCCATAAAACGCCAGTCCCCGTTCGGGGCTCCGCTCCTTGACCATGGTGCAACAGTACACCGAAATCGACCACATAGAGCGCCTTACCGTCAGGATCGAACCGCAGCGCCAACGGACGTTCGAGCCCGCCGTTGTTCAACAGCGAAGCCGGGCCGTTGGTCTTACCCCGGTTGACCGCGAAATCCTCGATTACGCCGGTGCCGATTTCCACCCGCACGACCTTGAAACCCACCGGCGCCAATGTTTTGCCCGTTGCGGGCGCCTCATCCCCGAACTGGGCCACGAAGGCCTGGCCCTCATATCCGAAATCCGGATGGCGGGAAAAATCGATGCCATTGGAAGAAGAATGGACGCCGAACACGGCGGCCGGCCGGGGCGGCTGCTGCGGGTAGGACAACAGGACGGGTTTCGGCGGCTCCTGCCCGGGCGGCTGATAGCGGTCGCCCTCCGAAAGCGCTTGCCCGGCGTGAAAGTCGGGCCACCCGTACCATTGCCCCGGAATGATCTCCCAAAGCAAGTCGCCGCTTCCGAAAACCGGGCGGCTGCCTCGTTCATCGTATTGATTTTCGGTCGCATACAATCGGCCTTCCGGCGAAAAGGCCAATCCGAAGGGGTTCCGCAATCCCCAGGCGACCAGGTCGGGCGGCCCGCCCTGTAATGCGATGCGCAGAACCGCTCCGCTGCAGGGGACTTGTCCTTTTACGAGTTGACCCGGCCGGGTGGCCCGGCCGAAGGGCGAAAAGGCTCCGGTCACCCTTTTTTCTGAACTCCCGGGCTCAAAGGGGTTCTCGGTCGTAAAATTTTCACCCGCCAGAATGATGTCACCGCACGGCACATCGTGGAATTCA
The DNA here is from genome assembly GCA_023435265.1 of Pseudomonadota bacterium. Lineage (GTDB taxonomy): Bacteria > Desulfobacterota > Desulfobacteria > Desulfobacterales > Desulfosarcinaceae > UBA2230. The sequence goes on along the minus strand of JAEYRZ010000058.1, from coordinate 34,843 downwards.
GGATAGCGCTGCAGCCAGCCGAACCTTGCGTTGTCGAGGCCGACGACGCCGGAATTGGTCGCCGTGCCCTGTGCGAAGTAGAGCCGGCCGTCCGGGCCGATAAGGGGCGCGTTAGTGTGATGGTCTCCCCGGCTGGGCAAACCCTCGAGCAGGATCGAAGTATCCCCCAGCGGAGAAATCCGCAGGATACGCCCGCCTTCCAGTTGGCCGCCTTCGGTGACATAGAAGAATCCATTGTGATAGCATACGCCGGTCCAGGGGCCGTTGCGGCCTCCGGCGGAGATCAGGGTCGAGCGGCCGTCCGGTTCGATGCGCAGCAGTTTCGGAGTGGCCCAGACTTCTCCATAGGAATATCCGGATTCGGTGACATAGATTCCGCCGCGTTCGTCGAAGGCCACTCCGGTCGGAAAGGTCAGACCATTGACCACGGCTTCGATCCGGTAGCCCTGCGGCAGCGCCACATCCTCCGGCTGAATGCGGCGCGGAGCGGCAAAGTCGGTTTGACCGCCGCCGGCCGATGGACGCAGCGCATAGCATGCGCTCAGGCCGATCAGTATGCCGCCAATCACCAGAAGATGGCTCAACCGCATCGTTCGAGTCCATACCTTGGCCTTGAAACAGACCCTCATGCCGGGTCCCCTGGGTATTTGATGCGAGGGGAGCGAGTCCCCCCCCGCGGTGTGATTGATGGTCCGCTGAAGAGACGGCAAGTGCCGGTCACCGGTCGGCGGGCGACGGCGGTCCATTTCTATTCGCGTAGTGCATCTTTGATGTAAACCAGGTGACGACGTTCGTCCACGAAATTCTTGCGGACCAAGGCGGCGGCCTCTGGAGAAACGTCCCAGGCGAGCGCCTCCTCGTATTTGCCGTTGGTGAGTTTCTCGTTGCCCTCCATGGCGTTGAGGGCGCCCCGGGTGCCGGTCATGCTGCGCAGGGCGGTGAACCCTTGAATGATGAAACCTTTAAAGTCGGGGGAAAACCGGGGCGGTTCGCCGCCGAGCGAGACGACGTGTGCGGAAAGTTCCTGAACATGCTGCTGATGGTCGTCCCGGAACGCTGCGATCCGCGCGTGAACCGCGCTGTCGTCGATCTGTTGGAGCGCCTGCTCGTAGGCATGCACGGCATCGATATCCAACTGGATCAATGATGATAAACGCTCGATCGCTTCGGTGTTCGTCATCATGGCCGATCTCCTTTCGGTTGGCAGGCCGGATCAGGAAAGCTTCTTCTTCATTTTTTGCTTTTCATCCTGAAACTGCTCATAAATCGCCGATATTTGCTTTTCATCGAGAACCTTCTGGGTTACTTTGAAGACTTCTTTCTCTTCTTCTTCGATATGATGATCGACCAATTCGCTGAATACCTTCATCTTGGCCAGCCATTCGTCCCCCTGCTTGTCTCCTTTTTCCAATTCCTTCAGCACCAATTCGGCGACATGATGCTCTTCCATGGCTTCGAGGGCGCTCTCACGCGATTCTTTCTTGTCCGCCAGCACTGGATAGAACGCTTTCTCTTCGGCTTCCATATGGGGTTTGAACTCCAGCATGAATTCGTTCAGTAATTTCTCCCTGTTTTTGGGGCCGGATGAGGCCTTGAGTTTCTCCAGGATGGATTTCACTTCCTGGTGATCATTCTTGAGCTCTTTTAAAAAATCATGCATTCGCCACCTCCTCGGGATAAATCGCGGGTCGGCGCACGCCGCTTGCGGCACGCGGTTGTAATGAGCCGCATATTAGAGTCATCCGGGCGGGACGGAAAATACGGTGTTCAATCAATGGCCGGCCGGCGCCACCTGTATTTGGCTGCTACAGGTGCGCTCTCCTGCGGAGCGCCGCAATGGCGATAGCCGCTGCAACGATCTGAAATACAAACACTGCAGTTTTATTATACCTGCGTGCCCCTATTCAGCGGCTCATTTCCAAGGCTTATCGTATAAGGATCCTGAACATGCCCGGAAAGAGAGCCGAATGGACGTCCATCGCACAGCGGCCAAATTGCAGGACTTCTATATGATGTCGATCAAATCGATCGGCTACGTATTCCGGCCCCCATTTTACCTGGACGAAACGATCGAACAGATGAATTATATCGGGGTGGGGTCTCTGCTGCTGGTCGCGCTGGTGTCGCTGTTCATCGGTCTTGCACTGTCGCTGCAGATTTCGACCGAATTGTCCCTTTTGGGATTGCAGATGTATACGGGTAACATCGTGGGCATGTCGATCATCAAGGAAATCGGCCCGGTTTCGATCGGGCTGGCCTTCGCCGGGCGCGTCGGATCGGGAATGGCTTCTGAAATCGGGTCCATGGTGATCGGGCATCAGGTTGATGTACTGCGCGTTTATGGAGTGCTTCCGATCAAAAAGCTGGTGGTGCCGCGTGTGTTGAGTTGCGTCACGATGCTGCCACTGCTGACGGTGATCGGCGACACCGTGGCCATACTCGGAAGTTATTACATCGCCATATTCGAAAGCCACCAGAGCGGTGCCTTCTTCTGGAGCCAGATCAAAGCCACCCTGACTTTTTCCAGCATCTTTTCCGGCCTGATCAAGCCGGTCGTCTTCGGATATCTGATCGCCTGCGTCAGTTGTTACCAGGGCCTTGCCACCCGGGGCGGCGCCAAAGGACTCCGCAAGGCCACCACTCAGGCGGTGGTGATTGCGAGCATCGCGATTATCGTCACCGACTTCATGATCACGCGCTCGATGATGATCTTCCTGGGCGAGAACGCATGATCGAGTTCCGGGAGGTCAACCTGCGGTACGGCGAGCGCCTCGTGCTCCGCGATGTGAACCTGGGTATTGCCTTGCACGAACGGGTGGCCGTCGTGGGAGGCAGCGGTTCCGGCAAAACGTCGCTGCTCAAGCTGCTGCTCGGCTTGATCCGCCCGGACAGCGGGAGCATCGTTATCGACGAGGCGGAGATCACGCACCTGACCGAAACCGAAATGCGCCCGATCCGCATGAAGTTCAACATCGTGTTTCAGGAAGGCGCCCTGTTCGATTCCCTCAGCGTCCGGGAAAACGCCGCCTTCTGCCTGAGGGAGAATTTCAAAATGAACGAAGCCGAGATCGACGCCAAAGTCCGTGAAGTACTTCGCCGGCTGGGCATCGAAGAGGCGATCGATTTGATGCCCGATCAATTGAGCGGCGGTATGCAGCGGCGTGTCGCCATCGCCCGGTCATTGACCGAGTGCGAACCCCGAATGTTCCTGTACGACGAACCGACCGCCGGCCTGGATCCCATAACGTCCGAGCAGATCGGCGACCTGATCGCGGATCTCTCCGCCGGCGACGCCCCGCAGAACAAAGGCTTCATCATCGTAACGCACCAGGTGCGTGATGCGGCGCGATTGGCCCGCCGGCTGATTTTTCTGCATGAGGGCAACATCCGCTTTGACGGCGGCGTCGACGAACTGCATCGCACCCGAGACCCCCTGTTGCGCAGGTTCTTCAAGGAAGTGCTGCCAGGCCGCCCGTCGATGGAGAATAAAGAAGATGTATGACTATAGCAAACGCATTCGTCTCGCGCGCCTGAAAGTCGGCATTGTGATGACCATCGGACTCGCCGCCCTGGTCGGGGGGTTGTTGTTCGCCGGAGGCATCGGGGAACTGTTTACGCGCAAGGCCACGATCAATGCCGTCTTTCAGAACGTGCAGGGTTTGAGGCCAGGGGCTCCGGTGCGTTTTTCCGGAATGGAAATCGGCAAGGTCGAGGAATTGTCCTTCGACCCGGCCAGCCGCATTCGCGCATCGCTCTCGGTCCGGGCGGACATCATGAAGTACTTGAAGAAGGACTCACAGGCCCAACTGTTGACCCTGGGACTGCTGGGCGATAAGTTCGTCGGCATTTCCCCCGGCAGTCCGCAGGCCCAAGCATTGCGGCCGGGGGATACGCTGGAAGGCGAAATGGAACAAGGTTTCGGCGCCGTGGTCCAATCCGCGGAGCAGGTGATCGCCCGCGTCAGCGCCTTCATGGAACAGTTCCAGAAGATCTTCGATCAGCTTGATATCGAACAGGGGGCATTCGCGAAGCTGCTCTCCGACCCGCAGATTTACCAGGACGTCAGGAAGCTCATGCAATCCCTGACCCAGGTCATGGGAAAGATCGATTCCGGCCAGGGGTCGTTGGGACTGCTGCTGAACAACCCGGATCTCTACCGGCGCATGGCCGCCGCGGCCGGGGAAATCGAATCGTTCAGCACGCGGCTGAACTCGTCCGAGGGCAGCCTGCGGCGTCTGATCGATGACCCCGTGCTCTACGATAACCTTCGCAAAGCCTCGCAGAACCTGGTGCATCTGGTCCGCGAAATCGACACCGGCGAAGGAACTCTTTCCCTTTTGATCCGGGATGACCGCTTGTACGCCAATCTCGAGAGCCTCACGGGGTCGCTGGATAAGCTGCTCACCCAGGTGGATGCCGGTCAGGGCGTGCTGGGCAAGCTGACCCGCGATGAACGCTTTTTCAAGGAACTTCATCGCACGGTCCAGGAACTGAACAGGTTGATCAAGGATGTACGGGCGGATCCCGGGAAGTATTTCGACTTCAGTCTTTTCTGAGGCGGGTCGCAAGAGGCAGAGCCGGGAGGGCGGACGCGGCGATCATGCCCGACCCGCCCGACTCAGCGCCTTCAGCTTTTCTTGACAGGCCCCCGGGTTTTGGAAATGCCTTCTTGTTTGACGCGCTCCATTTCCGCCTGGGTTCGCTCCATGGTTTGCCGGCTCTTTTCTTCAGCCTGCTGCATCGCCGCGCTGCTCTTTTCTTCTACTTTGCCGGCCGTCTCCCGGCTTATCAAATCCTGACGCTGGGCTTCGTTGAGGGCCGCCTCCTTGGCTTCATGCGCCACGCTGCGTGCTTTCTCGACCTGCTCCCTTCCGGCCTCGCGCGCACGCTCGGCCAGTTTATCCCGCGCCGGGCCCAGCACCTCCTGCTCCTTCTGAGTCCGGGGGGCCAACAGCCCGATCGCCGCACCCACAGCGAACAGGACGCCGGCCACGGCCAAGGGATTGGAATCGAGCGAGTCGAGAAACCCCCGTTTGGCCTGTGAGCTCCGCTCGCGGGCGCGATGGCTCAAATCCGAGGCCGTCGTCCGGAGCCGTCCACTCGTATCCCGGGCCTTTTCGCCCCACTGCTCGGCTCGACTGCGCGCGCTTTCACTGATATCGGATGCCCGCCGTTTAAGGTTCTCGGCGGTGGTTTGCACTTTGCCCCGGCCTTCCTCTACTTTGGACTGCAGTTTTTCGCGCCGATCCCGCTCTTGATACTCGGCCGCCGTCTCCGAACCCATTGTCTCGTAATAGCGCCGGGCGTAGGGGTAATCCAGGTCGCCGACCTCCTCGTAGGTCTGGTCATCGTAAGCCGGAGCGTATTTTTCATGTTCGCCGTATCCCTCTTTCGATCGGCCGTCGCCCCGTTTGCGGATCAACCAGGCGATGCCTGTGCCCACCATCACCATGGGAATCGGGTTATGCCGCACGGTCCGGTAGACCGTTGTGCTCCAGTCTTTGGTTCTGTCTGTTGCTTTTCTCCTCATGACTTGTGCCTTTCCAACAGTTGCATCACGAATGCTTTGCCTGGTACGGCTTTTGACATTGTCCATCGAAAGCCGGCGCTGCAGTTCGCTCATGGTCTGAACGGTCTCGTAGCGCGCCCTTTCGATTTCCGCCCGTAATACATCCGTTTGATTCTTCAGGTTAGCTGTTGTTTCATCCATATTCGGCTCTCCTTAATACTTGAAATCGCCTGGGTCGGTTTCAAATCCGCTTGTTTCAACCGTTTGATACCGGCCATGGCGGTCAGGGCGCCGGCGGATAAAACCACTACGGCCACAATCAACGCCGCGGCCCAGGCCGGCATGACGGCCGCCAGGGCATACACCGCGGCGAACAGAAGAACCAGGAAGCCGCCGAACAGCACCACCGCCCCGATGGCGATCATAGTGACGTGATTTATGGATCGGCGGGCCTTGGCGGTCATTTCAACCCGGGCGAGTTCAAATTCCTTGCGAATCATGGAACTCATGCTCTGGGCAAGGCTGGAAAAAAGCTCCCGGATGCTCATTTCTTCTTCAGGTGTGGAATGCTGCATCTCAGTACCTCCATTTCGTTCGCGCCACGCCGCTTCAAGCCCGCGATGAGGAACGTTCCGAAGATTTCAGGAAACGCGCAGCCGCGACCCCCAACAGGAAAGCGCCGCCCACCGTGATCCAGGGCCGTGACCGCCCAAAGCGCTGGACATCGTCGATAATGGTGTCGACACTGTTATCCTGCAGGTAGCTCGAATAACGGTCCAGGCGTTCGGCCGCCCTGTGCGCATATTCGCCGCCGCGTGCTTTATCGTGCTGAATCAGGTTTTCGGCGGTCTCGCGCAAAACCTGGGCCGTGTCCTTGATCTGCTCGGCCAGTTCGTTCTTGCGTTTGGACATCATCGGCCGGGCTTTTTCCTTGAAGGTGGATTGGATGTCTTCTGTTTTTCGGGGGCCGGGCGTCTCGCCGAAGCCTGGACCTTGATACGCGCGGCCCGGCTGGGCTGTCGGTTCGAATGTCGGATTTTCTCGCATAATGATTTGCTCTCCTGTAACCCGCGGGCGCTTGGCGAAGCCAAACCGCACAACCGGGCCTTCGGGGTTGGATATCTTTAAAAATCTGTTACTTTTGTATCATTGCCGCTCACACCGGACTTCACAATAGGTACAATACCCCAATTGACCGGTGGTGGTACCTTAGGAAGCAGGCAGAGAACGGCAGCCGGAGCTGGTTTACGCGGCTAAGGGCGTGGGGAAGCCCGGTGGGTATGCCTTTAGCGGGAGATCGCGCAGAAGCGATTTCGTGGAATTGCTTCCGCCCAGGCGATGTTTTGCCTCAGGCGGCCAGGGGAAGTATCAATCCGCTGGTCTGTTTGCGCACCAGGCCGGCGTAATAGCTCTCGCTGCGGATCAAATCCTGATGCGCGCCTTCCTCGATGATGCGGCCGGCTTTCAGCACGATGATGCGATCGGCGGCCGCCACGGTCTGCAGACGGTGGGCGATGATGAAGGTGGTGCGCCCCTGGATCAGTCGGCGCAAGGCCTGCTGGACAAGCAATTCCGATTCCGCATCCAAAGCCGAGGTGGCCTCGTCGAGAATCAGAATCGGAGCGTTTTTGAGCAGCGCCCGCGCGATGGCGATCCTCTGCCGCTGGCCGGTGGAGAGACATTTGCCGCCTTCGCCCACGCGCGTGTCGTATCCGCAGGGCAGGGCCGCGATGAAATCGTGGGCATTGGCGGCCCGCGCTGCGGCTTGGATCTGAGCGTCCGTGGCCTGGGGGCATCCGTAGGCGATATTGAACCGCACGCTGTCATTGAACAGCATGGTGTCCTGCATCACGAAGCCGATGTGGCGGCGAAGCGATTCGTGCTGGATCGTCCGCAGATCCATGCCGTCGATGGAGACGCCGCCGCCGAGAGGATCGTCGAAGCGCTGCAGCAGTGAAAGCAGGGTGCTCTTGCCCGCCCCGCTCGGGCCGACCAGGGCGACCGTCTCGCCCGGACGTACATCAAGGCTGATATTTTTGAGCACGCGAGGTCCGTTTTCGTACGCGAAAGTTACGTTTTTGAACTCGACCGCGCCACGCACCGCCTTGAGCTCCACTGCTCCCGGAGCATCCTTCTGGGGATTGGCGGCATCCAGGATCTCGAAAATGGCATTCAAAAACACCGACGCCCGCCTGAGCATTTGGTAGGTGCCGGTCAAGCCCTGAACCGGTCCGAAGAGCCCCCCGATGTAACCCAGAAAGGCGACGACCGTTCCGACGGTGGCCTGACCCTTGATCACCAGATAACCGCCCGCAGCGGCGATCGCGATCCGCCCGAGGGCGATGATCAGGTTGCTGACGGCATCGACCGAGGTGTCGCGGGCCACCCCGCGCATCACCACCTCGTTGGTGGCCCGCACACTGTCCATGAACTGGCCGCGTTCGGCGGTCTCGCGGGTGAAACTCTTGACCGTGGCAATGCCGGCCAGCACTTCATGAAAGCGCCCGAAAATCTGGCTCCAGCGCGCCATCAAGGTATTTTCGCGCTCTGTCTGCTCTTTGGCGGCCCAGGCGCCGATCAGTGTGGGCAAGGGACAAAAAAGCAGCGCCAAGATGAAGAGACGCCAATCCAACACGAACATGCTGATAAGGGAGATGCCCAGATAGATCAGGTTGGGCAGCACGCGCGAGGTCATCTCGCTGAAAACATCCATATAACCGCCGATTCCGCGGTTCATCTTGGTGATGATTCCGCCCACGCTGCGGCTGCGGAAAAAAGAAAGCGGCAGGGTGCACAGACGGCCCACCACCGCATGGTGAAGATTGTTGTTCACGCCGATGCGGATGCGCCAGAAGAGCCAGTTCAGCAAGGCGCCCAGGGCCCGGCGCGTCACCGCCAGGAGCGCCAGCCCGGACACGGCGAGCCCGAACGCGGAAAGGGCGTCCGGAAGGCCCAGGGCATCGAAAAGATATTTCATCAGCAACGGCTCCAGAGCGTCCAGAGCCGCTACCAGCAAGGTCATCGCCAGAACCGCCGCAATGCCCAGCCGAAAGGGAGCGAGACAAGGCAGTGTTTTACGAACACGGTCGAAAGCAGATTCAGATCCAGGCACAATCTCCTCCATGCAGTCTCATTACCATTCGAGAGTGCATGGGGAAGCAAGACGCGCGCCAGATCATGATTACAGGCCGTTCGCGCTTCTTGATCTTACAACGATGGCCGTCGGCACGAGCATCGGAATGCGAACCTTCATTGGGCGCCGGCTTCCGCGACCACCTTCAGAACGCTTTCCAGCACGGCACCCTTGAAGCGCAATTTCAGTCCTGCTTCAAGCATGTCGGCTGTGATCACGCGTCCATCGGCGGCCAGCCACGCCAATGCGGCCATCGCCCAATCCTGGCTCTTGATCCTGCGGGCCTTGAAGTCCATCTCGATCACCGGGGCCGCGCAGGAGGGCAGTTGGAGGCCGGCCGCGGAAAAGACCAGCGCCTCGGCGGAAAGCTTGTCGAAGAGCGCCTTGCGCCGCTGAACCCCGTCTTCGGAAAGCGCGATCACCACCGAAGGGTTCTGAATGCCGGTGTAGCCGACCGGCGCAGAATCCAGGATCACCTCGCTGATCGAGTGGCCCCGCATGACGGTGATCGGGTAGTCGTTCTTCTGCGAGGTATGCAGCCCGGCCGCAGCACCAGCCAGGCTCAACACTTCTCCGGCGGTTAGAATGCGCTGGCCGGCACCCCCCAGCAGAATGACTTCCCTGCGGCCGTGGCGCGGTGCGGGGTGAGTGGCTTCGATGCGCAGCGGGGATTGCGCCGGCTTGACGCGCGCGGCTTCCTCATAATAAGACCGGCTGTATTCTTTGCGGGCGTTGCGGGCCATATACGAATTCACGGGCGGCTGGCGTTCGAGTTCGGCCGCGATCGCCTGGGGCGTCAGCTTGTTGTTCTTGGTGTAACGGCCCGGACAGACCCCCCAGATATCCAGCAGGGCAAAACCGTCGAATGCGATGGCGGCCTGAATCCGCTCCGGCAGCTCCTTGGCATAACTGGACAAACGGTCGACGTAGCCGGCTCCGGCCGCGCCGGCGACATCGCAGATATTCAACGGCTTTTCGAGGCGGTTGAGAAATCCGGATGCGACGCTGGCCTGCTCGGGCGTAGTGGCCGAAAACTGGCCGCCGGTCATGCCGTAGTTGAAATTGTTCAGGACCAGCAGCGTAAGGTCGATGTTGCGGCGGCAGGTACTGAGCACGTGCGCGCCGCCAATGCCCAGGCCGCCGTCGCCCATGGTGACGATGACCTTCAGGTCGGGTCGCGCCATCTTGATTCCCGTGGCATAGGTCAAGGCCCGGCCGTGCAATCCGTGAAACGCATGCGTGTTGAAAAACGTATCGAAAAGTCCGGAGCAGCCGATATCCGAGACGATCACGATGTCCTTGGCCGCGAGCTGCAAGTTCTGCAATGCTTGATCGAGGCCGTGCAGAATGCGCTCGTGGGCGCATCCCGGGCAAAAGACCGGCGGGCGGGCCTTATTCAGCAGACTACCCATTTTGAATGACCTCCAGAATTTGAGCGGGTTTGATCAATTCTCCGTTCATCTGACCGAGGAAGCGAATCGGCTTATCCGGCAGAAGGCGTTCAATTTCACGCACATATTGGCCCAGGTTCATTTCGGCCATGATGACGCGACGGTACGGCGCTGCTATCGCCCGGATCAACGGTTCCGGTACCGGCCACAGGGTCTTGAGCACCAGCAGCGCCGTGGGATTCCCGGCGCGGCAGGCTGTAGAAACCGCCGTTCGGGCGGCGCGTGCCGTAACGCCGTAGGCGATTACCAGTGTGCCCGCTCCGTTCGGCGCCTCAAGGTCGAAATAGGTGAAACGCTCCGCATTCATTTCGAGTTTGTATCTCAGCCGGTCCTGCATGCGGGCGATCAGCGCCGGGTCGCCGGTGATGTAGGCATCCGGGCCGTGAGTGGATGAAGTCACGCGCATGAGCCGCTCACCGCCGATGGGCATGAAATGCGGCGCGGAAGCCTCGGCATCGAGTTCGTACGGCAGCCTCGCGCTCCCGGGCTCGACCTGTTTGCGCTCGACGACCGCGGGCAGATTCAAGGCTTCAAGATCCAGCGTTTCGCGCGTCATGGCAATTTCTTTGTTGGCGGCGATGAAAACCGGACAACGATAGGTCTCGGCCAGGTTGAAGGCATGCATGGTCAGCTCGTAACAGTCGGCGACATCGGCCGGCGAAAGAACGATCACCGGCAGTCCGCCGCTGCTGCCCCAGCGCAGAAACTGGATGTCGCCGTCCGCGCCTTTGGTCGCCGAACCGGTGGACGGCCCCAGCCGCTGCACATCCACAATGACAATAGGGATCTGACTGGCGATGGCGAAGGATATCTGTTCGCTGTAAAGGCTGATGCCCGGCCCGGACGTGGCGGTCAGGGTCTTAAGGCCGGTCATGGCGGCCCCCAGGCAAAAGCCGATCGAAGCGATCTCATCCTCGCCTTGCAGGCAAACCCCGCCGACAGGCGGCAAGAGCGTCAACATCGAGTTGAGAATCGTTGTGGCCGGCGTAATCGGATACCCGGCGAAAAACCGGCAGCCGGACATGACGGCCGCCCGCGCGATGGCTTCATTGCCATCCATGATCCATAGGGACATTTCGCGTCTCCTGCGCTTTTCTGTTGTTATGGATGTCTCCGGCGTTCATGGCCGTGATGACCGCTTGTTGGCCGGAACGAAGTACGGCCGCGAGGGTTCATCAGGCCTTTCATTCGTGATCCGCGCCATGACCGAGATTCCAGGTCACTGCGCTGAAATGTTCTCGATGCCGCCGATGTACTCGGCATCGGCTTCGACCGACCACGAAATCGGGTGGCCAGGTCGGAAAAAAGTGTGCCCCGGGGTTGCGCGCTCGCCTTTTTCATCGATGCACTACGTTCGGCTCACGGCCTGTCTCGTTTCTCCCACAGGAACGTTTAAATGTCGAATCTGATTCCCTGGGCCAGGGGCAGCGCCCGCCCGAAGTTGATCGTATTGGTCTGTCGGCGCATGTAGGCTTTCCAGGCGTCGGATCCTGATTCACGCCCGCCGCCGGTTTCTTTTTCGCCTCCGAAAGCCCCGCCGATCTCGGCTCCGGAAGTACCGATATTGACGTTGGCGATGCCGCAATCCGACCCCCAGGGGGACAGGAAGTGTTCCGACTGCGACAGATCGGTGGTGAATATGGATGACGAGAGCCCCTGCGGGACGGCATTCTGAAGGGCGATGGCCTCCTGCACATCTCCATGATAGCGGATCAGGTAGAGGATGGGGGCGAATGTTTCTTCCTGAACGGTATTGAGATCGTTCCGCGCCTCGACAAGTGCCGGACGCACGTAGAGACCGGATGCGTAAACAGGCCCCTCAAGGACCTCTCCGCCGTACAGCAGACGCGCGCCTTCCTCCTGGACACGGCGCAGGGCGTCTGTGAACTGGTGGACGGCCTGCCGGTCGACAAGCGGTCCCACGTGATTGGACGGGTCCAGAGGGTCGCCCACGCGCAGCCTGCCGTAGGCCTTGATTAGGCTTGTTTTGACCCGTTCGAAGATCGAGTCGTGCACGATCAGACGGCGGGTTGTGGTGCAGCGCTGTCCGGCCGTACCCACCGCACCGAAAACCACTGCGGGCATGGCCAGTTCCAGGTCGGCTTTTTCAGTCAGGATGATTGCATTGTTGCCGCCCAGTTCCAGGATCGACCGCCCGAGTCTTCCGGCGATCACGGCGGCGGCGTGTCTGCCGACTGCCGTCGAACCGGTCAAGGAAATCAAGGGCAGGCGACGGTCGTTCAGCATGCGTTCGCCGATTTCGCGTCCGGCGCCAATGACCAGGTTGAATATGCCTTCGGGCAATTCGAAGCGGCGCAGCACCCGGGCAGCGATTTTTTGAACGGCGATCGCGCACAGCGGTACCTTGGAGGCCGGTTTCCAGACCACCACATCACCGCACACGGCCGCGATAAACGCATTCCAGGCCCACACCGCCACCGGAAAGTTGAAGGCCGTGACCACCCCGACCGCCCCCAGCGGATGATATTGCTCGTACATGCGGTGCAGCGGCCGCTCGGAGTGCATGCTCAGCCCGTACAACTGCCGTGAAAGCCCCACGGCGAAATCGGCGATGTCGATCATCTCCTGCACTTCACCGAGCCCCTCCTGCAGTGACTTTCCCATTTCGAGGGTCACCAGACGGCCAAGCGCATCTTTGGTGCTGCGCAATGCCTCGCCGATGCAGCGCACCACTTCGCCGCGTTTGGGGGCCGGAACGCTGCGCCAGTGTTCGAACGCCTGAAGCGCCAAGGGCATCATCCGATCGTACTGCGCTGCATCGGCCGGGCGGACCGCGGCAATCAACCGCCCATCGATCGGCGAGCGGCTCTCGATCCGCCCTGCCGCGCCGGCGGCGTTCCACTCCATCCCCGTGCTCAATCCCGGATTTTCTTCTTCTATACCCAGATTTTCGAGTATTTCGTTGACCTGCATGGATCAGTCCCTTTCGCTATATGCGCCTCTGTACGAAATGGTAAAGGCGCGCGCCGCTCTCGTAAAACAACTCCCTGGCCTTGCGCAGCCGGATCGGTTCGGGCGGTGACACCGGCAGCGGCATCTCATCCGACGATGCGCCCATGGCCAGGCCGGCCAGCAGTTTGCCGAATACCGTTCCCGGCCCGATGCCGCGCCCGTTGTAGCTGGCCGCCATGAAAAGATCCGGCCCCAGAATATGGAAACGGGGAATGTGATCCGCCGTCATGGCGATGACCCCATGCCAGCCGTATTCCAGGTCAAAGTTGCCGACCTGCGGGAATACGCGCCGGATGGTGCGTTGAGCCCACTTTTGATGCAATCCGTTCGCCCATCCTTCGATTTGCCCCACACTGCCGACAATCAGCCGCCCGGCTTGGTCCAGTCGATAGGAAGAGAGGACCGTCGCCGTGTCCCAGGCGCCCTGACCTCCCGGTAAGATGGTACGACGGACACGCTCGGGCAAGGGGCCGGTAGCGAATTGAAACCAATGAAAGGGAATGAAGTTTTTTTTCAAATGGTCGAACAGTTTGTCTATGTAGCCGTTGGCCGCCAGAATGACGGCTCTGGCCCTCAGGATTCCGCCGCGCGTATCCAGGCGCCAGCGACCGTCTTCACGCACCAGACGGGTCACCGGCGAATACTCGTGGAGCTTGGCGCCGGCCCCCGCGGCCGCTTTTGCCAGCCCGATCACGTATGCCAGAGGCTGCACGGTTCCGGCCCGCCGATCGAGCAGTGCGCCGTGGAAGGATTTACTGCCCACCATTTCCGCAGCTTGCACCCGTTCCAGCAGTTTAACAGGGGCGCCGCGGCGTTGCCACTGGGTTTCCCTTTCCTTCAGGTACGCATATCCGCCTTTCGAGTGCGCGCAGTGCAGGGTGCCGGTCGGCTGTGCCTCGCATTGGATGCCATGCTTTTTGATCAACTCGAAAACAAGCTGTGGAGAGTTTCCGAGAACCGTGTTGATGCGTTCGCCATAGTCGGGACCGGCGGCTTTGACGATATCATCGGGAAGCATCCACAGCCCGGCATTGACAAGCCCGACGTTGCGCCCTGATCCGCCGTTCCCGATCTCTTCGGCTTCGAGCAAGGTCACATCCGTGCCGCGCTCGGCAAGGTGCAACGCAGCTGAAGTTCCGGTATATCCGCCGCCGATCACCGCCACATCGCAGGAGCGCTCGCCTTCGAACGATCTCGACTTCGGTCGCTCGGGCGCGGTTACCGCCCATAATCCAAACTTTTTTGTGCCCGCCTCCATTTTTCTTCTCCTTGTGGATCGATGAGATCTTATACGAAAGGTATAGCATTATTATACTTGTGGTATACCATTAATCAACCAGCGTCAACATGAATCTTCTTCTTACGTGCCGACGCGCCACCGCCTATTCGGGATTGGTCGCTCCGGGGCTCAGGAATTTGGCGCGGATGCGATCGAAATGGCGTTCGAGAACCGCCCTGCGGAATGCGCCGAACCTGGATGAATTGTTCTCCATCCAGACCGTTTTGGTGGTGAGGATGTCGTCGTGCACGGCCTGGACTTCGTCGCCCCACGATCCGCGCTGAAGGGTGCTGAACCACAGGCGCCGGGTACAATCGTAGAGGTGGCTGGAGATGTCGCGCAGCACGGGATTGTCGGCCGCATCCGCCAGTACCCGGCGAAAAGTGATATCCGTAAGGACCAGGGCCTTGCGGTTCTGGCTTTCAAGAAGATTCGCACATGCATCCCCCAGAGCGTCGAGACGGTCCAGGTACTCGCCACCCGGATGATCGCCGGCCAGTTTGCCGATCAGTTCCTCGATCTCGAACCGCACTTGATAGGTGTACATCATCTTCTGGAATTCGATTTCGGTGACCATCGTACCCGTGCGCGGTAAAATTCGGACCAACTGGTCCCATTCGAGCCGGCTGAGTACGTCGCGCAGCGGCGTGCGACTGATACCGAACTCATTGGCGAGCACCTTCTCATTCAGGATCTGTCCGGGTTTGTACTCCAGAAACAGGATGCGGTCCTTCACGGTGTTGTAGATTTCAAGGTTCAATCGGCCCCCTCATATACCATTGGTATGCCACTGATTTAAATTACATGAATTCAGGCCGACTGTAAAGTCCCGCCGGTCGGCCGGATGTTCCGGGCTGCAACCGATTGGAGAATCATGAATGAACGGGTTATCAGAACTACGTGCAGCGCCGGCATTCGCTCGATTGTCCAGCCGGCGATTTTGGATTGACACGTCGTTAGAGACCATGTAGGCTTTTTTCATGCTAAAACGGTGTTTCAGATTATGAAACACTCCCGCAAAGTTCCCGATCGAAATTCTTTTGTGTTGGGCTAATGTGCAGCAAGTTGATTTTCCAATCCCTATAGTTGCGAGCGTCCCGGGATTGCGTTCAAATGTATTGCCTGTCTTGACTCGTCCTGCACCTGATATCATGCTGCAGGCGGGAGGCATATCGCATAGGCTTGACAAGATGATCTACAATCATTCAATTGTATCTGGCTGCTTGGCCAGTTACCCATAAGCAAGCAGAGTCGGCGCACGCCCGCAAATTCTTCCCGGCAGAAGGGTCGCCGCGCGATCGAGCGAAATTTCCTCCGGGAGGTGTTTATCTTCCCTAACCGCCGCAGCCAGCGGCATATATCAGCAAAGGAGAGCGATATGAGAAGAATCAGCTTGGTGGCACTGGCCTTGATGCTTTTCACCGCCAACGGGTATGCCCAGAGCGCCAAGGTGGTCATTGCAACCGGCGGAATCGGCGGCGTCTACTATTACTATGGAACCCAGGTATCCGAAATTCTGAGCAAAAACAATGTCGCCGCCTCGACGGCGATCCAGACCGCCGCATCCGTGGACAACATGCTGCTGATTCGTGACAAGAGCGACCCGGCCAAATCCTCGTTCTTCATCGGCACCGTGCTTCCCGATACCGCCTACTTCACCGTGACCGGCAAGCACGAGAAGTTTGCTCAAAAACCGGCCAAGGCCGCAATCCTTTGGATGATGTATCCCAACTACCTGCATATCGTGACCACTGACGCCACCGGGATTAAAAAATTTTCCGATCTCGACGGCAAGCGCGTCTCCACCGGTGCTCCGGGGTCCGGAACCGAATTCACTGCGCTCAACCTGCTCAAGGCCGCCAACATCGACCCCAATAAGTTCAGAAAATGGGAGAAACTGGGCGCCAAGGAGTCCGACGAAGCCCTGGCCAACGGAACACTGGATGCCTATGTCTGGTCCGGCGGGCTTCCGACCGGATCCATCGTCGAACTGGCCAATACCTTGAAGCGCAAAGGCACCAATCTCTTCCTGGTCCCCCTGCCGGACAGCGACCCGGGCGTGGCGGCATTCAAGCGCGAATTCGCCGGCCTGGCCGACAGCCAGAAGGTACCGAAAAGTGTTTACGGAACCCAGGAGGACACGCCGACCCTGGCGTTCTGGAACATGTTCGTTGGTCCGGAGTCCCTGCCCGATGAGCTGGCGTACAACATGACCAAGGCGGTCTTTGAAAACCTGGAAACCCTGCATACGTCGGTCAAGGCCGCCAGGGACACCACGGTGGAGAATTCGGCCCGCTTCGTCGGCAAAACGGCGATCCCGTTCCACCCGGGTGCCGCGAAATATTTTACCGAAAAAGGTCCTGCAAAATAGCGAAGCGGATGACCGGGCGCCGTCTGATGATCGTGGCGGCCATCGCGGTGGTCTGCTTTGCGGGGCTATTCAAACCTGTCCTGATCCGAACCGACCACGAGACCCGATTGGCAGCGCTCTTTCGCTGGCAATCGGGTCGAATCCGGTTTGTCAATTCTGTCACCGACCATCCTGTCACGATCCGTTTCCAAATCGTCAGGCGCTTCCAGGCGTTTTCGGTTTCCACGGACGAGACAACCGAAGCGTATTACACCCATGGTGTCTACGCTCTGAACGATATAGTGGCCGAAGAATCCACCGATCGCCTCAAGTTCTGCTCGATCAAGGGGATTTCCCTGAAGATGGGCTTTTATGAGATCGAAGTGAAAGACGGATGCCTGGAGGTTGCCCTGCTATGGACATTGTAGTGAAGCGCGTGATGACGTTCGCCGCGATTGTCGGAACCCTGTACCACATCTACCTGGTCATTCACCCCTACACACCCTTTGCCGACTTGAGGATTTCGGTCCTGGACCTGACGCAGGTGCAGCGGGCCGTGCATGTCTTCCTGATCGCTTTGCTGGGTTACCTGCTGAGCTTCCTGCGGATCAAACCGCGCAGCAGAATCGGAGCATTGCCGTTGGCCGGCATGACGATCCTGATCATGATCGAATTCGTGCGGCTCGATCTCCCGCTGGCGTTGAAGGGTTTCGCCGTCGTCATCTGGTCCTGCACCATGCTCCCGACCCTTATGCACTCGACCCAGAAGTGGTCGAATCTGGCCTGCGCCCTGCTCAGCTTTCTGCCGTTCATCTATCTTGAAACCCATTACGAATCCCTGATCTACCGGGCCATCATGCCTGAGCCCTGGGATCTGGTCATGTCCTATGCCGAGATCCTGCTGGTCCTGGGTGTCATCTTCCGCTTGAGCGGCCCGATCATGCCGACGATCGTCATGATTTTTCTGCTCTACAATCTTTACGGCGACGGTATTCCCGGTCTTTTCGCGAATCCCGGCTTCGATTTCGATATGCTGTTGGGCAAAATGTATTGCGAAACCGAGGCCGGCATCTTTGGATCGATCACCGGTGTGTCGGTGAAATACCTGATCTACTTTACCATCATGGGCGCCATCGTGACCCGTCTGGGTTTCGGCAAGATCATCGCCAATATCGCCCTTTTGTTCGTCGGCCGCAGCCCCGCGTCGCCGGGCCGCTCCTGCTCGGTGATGGCCGTGTTGATGGGCATGTTCTCGGGATCCGGCGCCGCAGACACGCAGTTCGTGGCCACGTTGACCAAACCGCTGTTCGAAAAAGTCGGCTATGATAGGATCGTCGCCGCCGGCGTGATCGCGACGGTCGGATCGATCGCCTATATCACACCGCCGGTCATGGGATCGATTTCGTTTATCATGGTCGAGCTGCTCTCGATCCCCTATTCGATGATCATCGTCATGGCCCTCGGCCCGATGCTGTTGTACCTGTTCGGAATCGTGACCTACAACGAGCTTTACGTCAAAAAGAAAAACCTTCCGAACCTCGAAATCTCGGCCTTGATCGATTTTTCCTATTTCAAACGCTACTGCTACGTTTTTATTCCCATCCTGTTCATCATCTTCATGATCTACAGGGGCTTTTCGATCAACATCACGGTGACCGCCGCTGCGATTCTCTTCGTCGTCTTCGCCTTCGCCGATCCCGGCATCCGCCCCCCCTTCGGCAACCTGATGAAAGCGTTGGAGGAAGGCATCATCGGGCTGCTGCCAATCGCCAGTGCGGTCATCGCGGCCAACATGATCATGTCCATGATGGTCATGAGCGGCCTGGCCTCCAAATTCTCCATCATCCTGATGGACATTTCAGGCAACAGCATCCTGCTGGCCGTTCTGTTCACGGGATTCTTCAGCCTGGTGCTGGGCATGGGCGTGCCGCCCATCGCGACCTACGTCCTGACTTCCGCCCTTACGGCACCCACGATCCAGAAGCTGGCCATGATCAACGGCATCCCCGAAGAAGCGGCGCTGCTGGCCACCCATATGTTTTTATTCTACTTCGCGGTTCTTGCCGAGGTAACGCCGCCGGTGGCCCTCTCCGCCTACGCCGCAAGTTCGGTGATGGGTACCGATCCGATCAAAACCGGCGTTTTTGCAGCCCGCGTGGCCCTGCCGAAATATCTGATCGGACTCACCCTCATTCTGTCGTTGAGCGGAACGGCGCTGCTGATCGTTCCGGTGCTTCAGACGCTGCCGCTGACCACTGCGATCGGGCATATCGTGTTCACCTTCCTGTTCACCATCCTGGGCATCTTCTATCTCAATGTCGCGGTAGTCGGCTATTTCCGGCATAGCCTGACCACGGTGGAACGATATATCATCGGCATCTGCGCCATCCTGCTGTTTTACCCATCGTATTGGTTGAGCGCGGTGGCCGTGGTCGTATCCACGCCGTTGCTGATCCGGGCGATTGCCAAAACCAGGAGGGCGACCGGTTCCCTGAATGCCGCTTGAAATCGGCAATGCCGCGTTAAAGGCTTCTTCTGAAACGAAACGGGTCCCGGTAAAGCGCCTACCTTAAAACCCGGGCCCTCAGCCTGCATGCGGGTGAATGAAAGCCGCGCATCGCAGCCTGCAGCAACCGAAGCAACCGCCCAACGCGACGGCAGCGCACACAAAAAAGGCCCGCCTGCACGATGCAGCCGGGCCTTTGAAGTTAGATGTAAGGGTTTATGCCGCTGCGAGCGCCTTGTTCAGATTGCGCTTCTTTTTTGCGCTGATAAAGTTGAACCCGCCGATCGAAAGCAGCAGCCCGAGACCGATGACGTCGGTGACCCATCCGGGCTTGATCAACGCCAGGGCCGCCACCAGCAACAGTCCCCGCACCGGAAGGCTGACGGTCCTGAAAAGCCAGCCCTGAACGGCGGCCGCCAGGCTCATCGTGCCCAGCAGTCCGGTGACGATGACCGTGGTGATTTCGAAGCCGGTGCCCTGAAGGACCATGGCCGGTCCGTAAATAAACATGAACGGGATGATGAAGCCGGCGATGGCGAAGCGCAGGGCCTGCCAGCCCACTTCCATCGGTCTGGCGTTGGCGATGGCCGCCGCGGCGAAGGAGGCCAGCGCCACCGGGGGCGTCAAGGCCGACAGACAGGCGTAATAGAAGATGAACAGGTGGGCCGCGATGGGCGGCACATTGAAATCATTGACCAGCGCGGGCGCCAGAACCGAAGCGCAGATGGCATAGGCCGCCGTGGTGGGCATGCCCATGCCGAGCACGATCGCCACCAGCATGGTGAAGATCAAGGCGATGAACAGGATGCCTTTGGAATAGCTGAAGATGATCATGGCGAATTTCTGACCCAGACCGGTCTGGGCCAGCACGCCGACGATGATGCCTGCGGCCGCGCAGGTGGCGATGATTTCCATCGCCTGGCGCGCGCCGTTGCCCAGGGTTCTAAAGATCGGCATCAGCCCCATGCGGGTCTCTTTACGAATCCAGCTGGCGATAATCAAGCTGATGATGCCGATCATGGCTGAACGGTAAGGCGAATACATCAACACCATCAGGCTGACCAGCAGCAGGATCAGGGGAATCAGCAGGTAGCCCTTTTCCAACATGATCTTATGAAAGATCGGCAGTTCTTCCTTCTTCAATCCCTTCAGGCCGGTCTGGGCGGCGTAGAAATCGATCATAAAATAAGATGAGAAAAAATAAAGCGCGGCCGGTATGATGGCCGCAAGGCAGACCTGCGAGTAAGGGATACGCAGGATCTCGGCCATCAGGAAGGCGCCGGCGCCCATGACCGGCGGTACGATCTGGCCGCCACTGGAGTTCATGGCCTCCACGGCGCCGGCGACATCCTTGCGGAAACCGGATGCTTTCATCAGGGGAATGTTGAAAACGCCGTCCACCACCACATTGGCTACCGAAGATCCGGAGGCCGTTCCGATCAGGGCGCTGGAGATGATCGAGACTTTGGCTGGCCCGCCGCGGGCGCGACCGGCGATGCAGCGGGCGAAATCGACGAAGAATTTGCCGGCGCCCGAGGCATCCACGAAAGCGCCGAAGAGTACGAAAAGAAAGATATAATGGGCCGACGCCTGGATGGGCAGCCCCAGGATGCCGTCAAGGCTGAACAGATAAGTCGCCATGCGGTCCCAGGCATAACCCTTGTGATAGAAAAGGCCTGGAAGATAGTTGCCGAAATGACCGTATAGAATAAAAACTACCGTCAGGATGGCCAGCGGCCAGCCGGTTGTGCGGCGGGCCATTTCCCAGACGGCCACCACGAAGAGGACCGAGAAAAAGAAATCCCAGCCCGTGGGGACCACTCCGACCCGGTTGATCCAATCGTCGAAGACGGTAAAGATATAAATCGTCGGTACGACCAGCATAAGGATGCATATCCAGTCGAACCAGTTGGGGAAATGCCGCTCCTTCTCCCCTCCCCAGGCCGGTACGAAGACAAAGACCAGAATGCCGCCCATGACCACGTGCAATGTCCGAAAGTACCAGGGATCGATCGGACGCACCGTGAGCACCCATACATGGAACAGGCTCACCAGCACGCCGAAGATCATCATTGCAGTGGCCAGGTGGCGGTTCAACTGGCGGCCGCCCGAGACCTCCAGATCCTTGATCTTCATTTTTTCGAGCTTCTGCTCGACCTCTTTGATATCGACGGGTGTGAAATTTTCTGGCATGAGATTTATCGCTTTCTTCGGATCCCCTTCAGATGGCCCCTGATCCAACCCTTATGGTCCACATCATGATGTGTTCACAGCGGTAAAGGCGCCCCGCTTGGCATATCCGCCGGGCGGGGCGCACCGTTTTCGCCAAAAGCACTGAACCGTTGCGTTGCTTACTTCAGGATCAAGCGTTCCGGAAGCTTGATCCCTTTTTCCTGGTAGTACTTCACCGCACCCGGATGCAGCGGAACCGGGCTGTACACCACATTTTCGACCTTCACCTCTTCGGCGGACTTATGGGCCGCAACGAGGATGCCGACATTGTCGAAGGTCGTCTTGACCACTTCGTAAACAAAATCGTCCGGGGTATCCTTGGGCACGACCATGAAGTTCCACAAGGTCAGGGTGGGCAGGTCCTGATCCGGATTGCTTTTGTATGTCCCTTTGGGAATTGCGCCGGTGGCAAAGTACGGGTATTTGGCCACGAACTTTTCAGCCACGTCGGCAGGGACTCCGTATGCATTGACCTGGTCTACGGTTTCAACTTCGGTGATCGTCACCCAGGGCAATCCGACCGATTGGCCGTTGGCGTCAAGCATTCCATCCTTGAGCTGCGAGTTGAGGTCAGCCGAACTGGCGTTCACGATCCGGGACGGTTTTACACCGGCCGTCTGGAAAATGATCGGCCAATAGGTCGCCGGCGTTCCGCCCACCGGTCCAACACCCACGCTTTTGCCGTTGAGATCCATAATGGATTTGATCCCGGTTTTCTTTAAGGAATACATCTGGAAAAAGGTGGTGTACATGGGGAAGATGGCGCGCTGATTCTGATATTTTTTTCCTTTGGCCCATCCTTCGCCATTCCAGCCCTCACCGGCCGGGCCGTTGGTCACCATGCCGAAGTCCAATTTATTGCCTTCGATCAATTGCACGTTATGCACCGGGCCGCCGGTCGATTCGACATTGCCGGGCAGGTTCATTTTGTCATTGAGCAGCTTGGTGAAGCCGCCGGCCCAAATGAAATAGGTCCCGCCCACCGGAGCTGCTCCGACGGTGACCGATTTGGGCCATTTTGATTTGTCCTGTGCATAGGCGACCGAACAGACAAGCACGATGGAAACCACAACCAAGAGTGTCCAAATACTCGCTCGTTTCATGATCCCTCCCTTTTCCCGTTAAGCGTCGGACGGGTTCTCGAAGCCCTGTGCATTCGATCCCTCGTCCAGATGTGATTGCCCCACTGTTATCCATGCGGCGGAATGGGCGACGATCACCCCCGGATCGTCGCACTGCGTCGTTATCCACCTATCACAGCGGCCGTCACTTTCAATTAGACGATTTCTGATTGTCCTGTAAGAAATTTACCTACAGAATCCAAAGCAACCCGCCGGACCGAAGAGCGAACGCCGCCTTAAACAATAGGCTGTCTTTTTATGCTGTTTTCTGATAGCAGAGCGTTTCATTCGGTCGGATCACCGCGTGACCGGCATCACCCGGAAATAATCTTAGGGAGGGACGATCATGGCTGATTACTTGATTAATGTGTTGATGAATGAAGAACAACAGAAGAAAATCCAGGCCGCGGGGTTGGGAGACAAAATCAAACAAATCGAGGGCAAACCTGCCATTCAGGTCGAGATGACCGCTAAAGATCAGAAAAAACTGATCAAGGGGTTCCCGGAACTCAAGTTCGATGCCTCCAACGCCTGCGTCCTCCCCGCTGAAGCTCAGGACAAGCTGGTGAATATCATTGCGGACATGAAGACTTTGGATGTCATGAAGTTCGCGATCATGAAACTCTACAATCCTCTAGCCGGAAAGGCACCCCGGTCCGCCATGCGCTGACTCCGAGCACGGGTTCGCACGAGCGGCAGATCTGCATCTTCTGAGCGCGGAGATCCATTCCGCGCTTTTTTTCTTCCGAAACGAAACCGTGCACTCAGACGATGTACCCGTCTTCGTTCTGCACGATTTTAACCCATTCCTGATTGTAGTGATAGGTTGCGTCGATATTGCGAATGACCCATCCCGACCGGTCGAATTCGAACCAGACGTCGCAGGCCTTGCACCAGGGGCGGTTGGCTTCGAAGAAATAATTTCGGATCGGCTGGCCGCAATCGGGACATAGATTGGCGTTTAACGCAGCACGGTCTTGTTGGTTTAAGTCCATGAATAAGCCCTCTTTTCCTTTTTGCGAAAAAACTAGGGCCCTCGGCCGACAAGATCGATGATCAGAATCCGGTATTAAGCGATCCGGCAGGCCGTATTCTCCATGGTCTTGGCGGCGCCGCACTGTCGAATCGGCCGCAGAGGCCCGGAGGCGTGCAGGGCGCAGCACGGGCGCCGAGCCTGCGACGTGGTTTGGACATTCTCGGGAAAATTGGCGGACGTGGCTGTTAGGGGACGAATCGTCGGGGAGGATGCAGGACGACCGGACGCCGGGAAGGGTCCCGGGCGTCCGGTCGGAAGAAACAGACCTTAACCTTTGATGACGCGCGGCAAAAGCATTTGGTGGTGCGGGCAGATCGAGTTCGGATGCTGGTAGGCCGCGCCTGCGAAGGCTTTCATGTACTTGCGCAGTTCTGTCATTTTGGCGATCTCGTCCACGAAGCCGTGCTGCGCGCAGTAGGTCGGCCGTGAGTTGTCGTAGTATTCCTTCACCATTTTATTCATGCTGTCGATCACCGGCTTCAAGGGTCGCCCGGCATCCTTTTCCTTGACCAGGCGGCGCGAGAAGCTTGCCGCGGCGGCGGTTTCCCCGTGCATGACATAGATCTCGGTGGTTGCGGTGCCCAGCGTAAAGGCGTTATGCCGATTTGCGGTCGGCCCGCCCATGACATAATGCGCCGCGGCGGTGCCTTTGCGCAATACGACCAGCATCATGGGTACGCCGGTTTGTTGAATCGAGTAGATCAGCGACTGGCCCAGGCCCAGAAGCTCAGCCTTTTCGGCAATATCGCCGACATCGATGCCTGTGGTGTCCTGGAACCAGATGATCGGCACGCGATCCCGGCCGCAGAGCGTGACGAATTCATTCATTTTGATAAGACCCTGGCGGTACAGCTTTCCGCCGATACCCGGGTAATCCGCATATTCGGGATAGTTCTCGCCCAGCCAGCCTTGACGGTTGCCGATCACGCCTACGAGAAATCCGTCCATCTTGACCAGCCCGGTATACATCTCCGGACCATATTTCGGCTTGAACTCCATGTGCTCGCTGCCGTCCACCAGGCGTGCCAGTACTTCCTCGAAATCATAAATCAGCTTCTGATTATACGGCACCAGCCGGTAGAGATCTTCGGCCGAAAGCAGAGGCTCCTTGGGGTCGGCCACACGGAAGAATTTGGGGTTGTAGCCCGGCATGTCGCGCATATAATCTTTTACGGCATCCAGGACATCGCTTTCGGTTTCGAATTTGTAGCGGAAGAAACCGGTTTCGTCATAATGAATCTCCACGCGGCCGGGAGGAACGGCTTTGAATTGACGCGCCGCCGAAATGAGCTGTTCGGCTCCCGCCTCATCGAAGAAGCCCTTGGGCGACATGCCGGAAAGAATACCGCCACCGCCGACGGCGATATTGCAGTCTTTGTGGGCGAACAGAACGGTCGGGCTGATGCCCTGGTAACCGCCGCCGGCAGGATTGGTGCCGTAAATCGCCGCCAGAATCGGGATTCCGGCCTGATTCAGTTCGGCATGCCGGAAAAAGGGGGTACCGCCGCCGCGTCGATCGGCATAGAATTTTTCCTGGTCGGGCAGCTTGACCCCCGAACAGTTCACGAGCCAGATCAAAGGGATGTTGAGGCGTTTGGACAGATCGGTCGCCCGCAGGATGTTTTCGGATTGCCCCGGCAGCCAGGCTCCGGCGATCACCTTATTATCGAAACCGATAATCACGGCCCATTTGCCCGCTACCTTGCCCAGGCCATCGATGACGTTGGTGGTCCCTTCGGGATTGTTTTGCGGGTTGTATAGCGTATGCAGGGGGCACCAGGTGCCTTGATCGACCAGGTAGTCCAGTCGCTGAAACACCGTCCATTGCCCCCTGGCATTGATCTGGTCGGCACTGAAGCCGGCGTTCTTCACTTTTTCAGCGGCGGCTGCCACTTCCGCTTCAACGGTTTTGATCTGCTTGACATTCTCCTCGGTGCTCTTGATCTGCCCGGGATTCATCTCCCGGCCGAAGGTATTCATCTTTTTGAAGTATGGTCGCATGCCTGTACCCCCGAAGCCAATAAGTGGTTGCAATCCGATGACGGCAAGCTTTATCTCACGGCGGCCCCTCGGTCAACGGCCACAAGCCTTTTTCCTGCAAAACAGCCCGCAGCACCTTCAGGGCGCTGTTCACGGTGGGTATTCCGCCATAAGTGAACGTCTGGAACATGACTTCGGCGATCTGCCGCGGCGGACACCCCACATTCAAGGCGGCTAAAACATGCAGTTTCAATTCATCCGTGCGCCCTAAAACCGTCAACACGGCGATGGTCACCAACTGCCGGGTGGGATGGTCGATCTTCTCCCGGGCGTACATCCGGCCGGTGATGAACAAGGAGAGTTCTTTGGCCAGTTCCGGATCGAACGCCTTCCACAGATCGAAAGGTTTTTCTTCCTGAACATTTTGAAAATAAAGCTCTGCCACGCGCCTGGTTTTCGCTTTGATGTCTTCGCTCAAACGCCCTCCAGCGCCAACGTCCTATCGATTGGCCTTACGGTATCCCAACTGATCCAATGCCACGATCCACTTGCAGATATTGGTCGATCCCTCAACGATGTAATAGGTGGGGGTGTCCCGATAGAAGCGCGCCACCGGGTACTCGGTCGAATAGCCATATGCACCGAGAATGCGCATCGCGTAATTGGCGCACTTGTTGACCGTTTCCGCCGCGAAGTACTTGGCCATGGCAACATCGCGCCCGTTGTTGAGCTGACCCTGATCCTTGACCCAGGCGGCCTTGTAAACCAGCAGGCGCGCGGCTTCGATCTCGGTGGCCATCTGGGCGACCATATCCTGATTCATCTGGAACTGGCCGATCTGCTGACCGAACTGTTTGCGATCGTTGCAGTAGCGTGTCACCACGTCCAGGCAGGCCTGGGCCACGCCCACTGCACCGGCCGCGGCCGACAGGCGCGTCTGGTTCAATGAACTGAACACAATGCCCGCCCCGTCGCCCGGCTTGCCGAGGATATTTTCCTTGGGGACTTTCGTATTGTCAAGGAAGACCTCCCCGGTCGGCGAGGCGTAGGACCCCATCTTTTCGAGGCGCGTCGTCTTTACGCCGTTGAACTTCTTGGGTTCGATTACGAAGGCCGAGAGGCCCTTGCCGCCGGCGCTCTTGTCCGTGTAGGCATAATAGATCAGGACGTCGGCCACGTCGGCGTTGGAAATCCAGGTTTTCGCTCCGCTGATCAGCCAGTAATCGCCTTTATCTTCAGCCACCGAGGTCATGGCCATGACGTCGGAGCCGGCGTCCGGCTCGGTGATGGCGAACCCGCCCACCAACTCGGCGCTGCACAGCCCCGGGATATACTTCTTACGCAGGGCTTCGCTGCCATACTTATAAATGGTGTGCGCGCATCCCAACACCTGCATGTTGACCTGCACGCGCAACGAACTATGCGCGCGCGCGATCTCTTCGGTAACGATCATTGCGGCGAGCCAACCCATTCCTTCGCCGCCATATGCTTCGGGTATCACAGTCCCGAAGAATCCGAGCTCTCCCATGGGTCGAATGGCTTCCTTGTACGGGAAGTAATGTTCTGCATC
Source organism: Pseudomonadota bacterium (assembly GCA_023435265.1). Taxonomy (GTDB): domain Bacteria; phylum Desulfobacterota; class Desulfobacteria; order Desulfobacterales; family Desulfosarcinaceae; genus UBA2230. Next base: position 7,703 of record JAEYRZ010000058.1, on the reverse strand, counting down.
CCATTGATCTGCCTGGGGAGCGATTTTCTTAGCGGCGAATTCACGTACCGCTTTGCGAAGCATTTCCATTTCCTTGTTCAGGGCAAAGTCCATGGCACGTCCTCCATATCGTCGGTCACCGAGTTGTTTTAACATACAAAACAATGTTCTGGGCAAGCTAACAAAAGGGTATAGCAGCGTCAAGGACTTTTAACATTGGTGTAGAACGAAAAGCTCGCTATTTACAAGGAAAGGGTCCTTGACAAACATCGGCCTTTAATGCGAGGCATGTGTATTAATCTGAAACGATGTATTGAATTATGGAACAAGATAAACTCAATTCCGTCGAAAAAGCCTTGCACATCCTTCTGGCGTTCGATACCCGGCACCCGGTATGGGGCGTGCGGCAGCTGAGCAATCAACTGGGCTTCAGCCCGGCCACGGTTCAGCGCCTGCTGCAAACCCTGAAAGCATATGGTTTCGTAGAACAGACGACTGCGACACGTCAGTACCAACTGGGCAAAGTCTACTTCCGATTTCTGCAAACCATCCAGGAGAGCCAGCCGATCACGCGGTCGGCCGCGCCTTACATGAAGGAACTGGCGGCGGTCACCCAGGAAACCGTGCATCTGAATGTGATCGACGCGAACGAACGGGTATGCATCGACACCCTGGAATCGCCGCAGGCCCTGAAGGCCAGCATGCCCATCGGCAGCCGGTCGCCGCTGTATGCGGGGGCCTCTTCCAAATGCCTGCTGGCATTTGCGGAAGAAGCGTTCCGGCGCAACTACCTCGATACGGTGCGCCTGATGCCGGTCACCGCCAGTACGATCCTCGACAAGGCGGAGCTGGAACATGAAATCGAGTCCATTCGATCGAATGGGCATGCCCAAAGTCTCGGAGAGCGCAATGAAGGGCTCGGCTCGCTGAGCGCGCCGGTTTTCGATCACCGGGGCATATTGCTGGCGGCGTTGAGCATGGCCATCCCGGAAATTCGTTTCCGAAATGAACGTCATCGCAAATTTTGCCTTCACCACCTGAACCGCGTGGCCCGGCAGTTTTCATCTCAGATGGGCTATGTATCCCCCGCGCAAACCGGCTGACCGTTCAAAAAAAGGGGTCAGCCGCCCGGCGCAGGCGGCCTTCACATGACCTGCCTGGGCGAAACGTTATCGCCTTCCGAAAACCGCCCGCCAGCGGCGGCCTTCCGCGTTGAAAATAATCTGATCTTCGTCGATCATCAAAATGGTGTAGCCATCGACGGATTCGCCTTCATGCAGGATCCGGTTGTTGATCACCGCCATGCGGTCCTGGGGATCGGGCGACCACGCAATCGCCTGGATTTTCAGGCGGTCTTCCGGTATCCGTTCGGCTTCCAGTGCGACGGGTGGGGGTGTCGCCCGCTTGACGGTGGAGGCGGGGGTTTGCTTTTCGGGATTGGCTGCGGGTGCGGGCCTGAGCGGCTCAAGAGCAGGGCGGAGTCGGCGCCGGGGCGCAACGGGCACCGCAGGATCCGCTTGCGGTTCCGCGGGGTTGATCGATCTCTCGGCGGAAGCTGCACTCTGCGGCTTTGCGGGCTCCACTGGGTCCGGGGGCTTGGAAAGAGAGCGCTCGGTCAACGCCTCCGCACCCGAATAGGCGGTTTGAGACGGCAGGGCGTCATTTTCCACACGTTCCGGTTCATGAGCACCGGAAGATGGCGCAGGTGCGGTCCAGTTCCTTCCCTGGACGCCGTCGGTCGGATAGAACCGGTACAACCCCGCAGCCACGGCCAGAAGCACACCGGCCAACAGGCCCCAACGTACCCTGCGTCCCTTACGCCATTTAAAACGGACACCGCGGTGCACGGCCCGACGCGCGGCGAACGTATGGCTGGCGGTACTTCCTCCCACGGGCGCTTCGGCGTTCTCCTGCTCGAGTTTCTTTAACGCTCGCAGTATCGTGCTCACGCGCCGGTTCCTCTTTCAAGGTTCAATCGAGGAGTCTCGATCGCCTGAACCGCATTGATCAGCATCATTTTGGTCAGGGGCCCCACAAGTCCATCGGCTTCCAATTTATGCCGGGCCTGAAAATCAACGACAGCGGCGGCGGTGGCCGCATCGAAGATGGGGGCCGGCTTGATCTGCGCATAGCCGGCCTGGCGGAGCAGCTCCTTTACCGTCAGAACGGCCTGATTGCTGGCGCCTTGCGAGATGATGGCATCGAACCCCAGTATGTTTTTCCAGAAGACATGCACCGGCCCCTGTAGATATGGCTGCAGCGATGCAAGATCAGTGTCCCAGACCTTGCCGGAAATCCGGCCCTGCAGGTACATGCGCTCCCCGCGCCAGCCCACCAGTGTTAGATAGGCGGTCGTATTTTTTGTTCCATCGTGAACCGCGATGATTACCGGCATATTCAGCCGACGCACCAAGGGCCAGTTGTCTTCCAAAGTATAAAGCCGCAGCCCATATTGCCTCGCGGCGATGTCGAAGAATGCGGAATCCTGAACCAGGGGTGGAATATGCCGCAGATTGGGCTGGGGCTGTTGCCAAAGCGCAAGCAGGGCTTCTGCTGCATGGACCCGTGAATGCTGCGTATCCAATTCAGTAAGCTGGGCGGATACCGAACCCTCATCCACCATCGGTTCCGTCTTCGGAGCTTGATCTGAAAGGACCGCAGGAGCGGCTTCGGCAAGCTGTATGTCTTTCGCGTCCTGCTCGCCGGCTGCATCGACGGGCGCCGGAATTTCAGCGCTGTCTCGAGGCGCCTCATCGATTCGGGACGGCATCGGGGGCACTTTATGAACCTGCGCCCCCGGTGCCGTAGCGGCAACCACGGGGCCTTCGACCGGTTCCGCGGCGGGTGGGGATGCAGAATTTCGAGTGGAGAGAAAGCGGCCTGGAATGGTTCCACCGGGCATCATAATCAGCGCCGCAACTGCCAACAGGCCCAAAACCGCCGCGCCCCATGCCAGCCGGCGGGTTCGACTGCCGGCGGCGTTCCGATGCCTGCGGGGGGCCAATTCATTGATCGCGGTCTTGACGACCGCGCCGGTCACCTTGTTCAAATTCAAACTATAGGCGGTAAGCAGCGCCCGGTCGCAGGCAATATTGATCAGACGGGGAATGCCGTTCGCATACCGGTGGACCATCCGGGAGGCACGCGCGCTGAAAAGCTGGTTCTGGCGCTGGGCGGCGATGTGGACCCGGTGTTTGATATACGCCGCGGTCTCGCCGGGCGAAAGGGGAGTCAAATAGTAGCTGAGCGATATGCGCTGGGCCAATTGCCGCAGTTCATGCGAATCGAGCTTGTGATTCAATTCGGGCTGCCCCACAAGAACGATCTGCAGCAGCTTGCTGCGCGTCGTTTCCAGATTCGACAGCATCCGAATCATCTCGAGATTTTCGACCGTCAGGTTCTGTGCCTCGTCCACCAGCAGAATGGCTTTGCGTCCGGCTTCGTTCTGCTGGATGAGAAAGGTGTTCAGCGCATCCAGCAACTCCTTCACGGTGCCTTTGGAATGGGTGATTCCGAATTCAGTGCATATGGATGACAGCAATTCGGCTGAATTCAAATTGGGGTTGAAAATGTAGGCGGATTCGGTGTGATCGTTCAAGAGTTCCAGGAAGTTCCGGCACAAGGTGGTCTTTCCGGTCCCGACCTCGCCGGTTATCACCACAAAGCCATCACCCTGATCGGTGGCGTAGATAAGATGTGCCATCGCGATCTCATGGCTCTTGCTCATGAAAAGATAATCGGGATTGGGGACCAGCTTGAACGGTTTTTCCTTGAAGCCGAAAAAAGAATTATACATCTTGTCTCGATTCCATTTCGTCGCCACATCGCCGAAATCAGCTGCACATACTCAATATCGCAGATAATACCCGGCGATTCAACCCTGAGCAGGATGCGAATCGCATAAAAAAGCCTCTCCAGCCGGAAATGCTGGAGAGGCTTGATTTGTTTCCGACCGCAGCGGCGATCAGGCGTCCTTCTTATCCGTTTCGGCCTTGTCCTGATCCGCTGAATCCGTCGCGCCGGTCTCGCTGTCACCGGCCGGGGCTTCGGTCGCAGCGGCCGCCTGGTCCTTGGCTGCGGCTTCGGATTCCTGTTCAGCCGGGGCCGGCGGCGCAGCCTTCTCGGTAGTTTCGGCACTCTTTGGCGCGGCGGGGCTTTTCTTTCTGCTTTTCTTGGGCTTGGCCTCAGACGACATCAATTCGATGAGCGAAATCGGCGCAGCATCTCCAGGCCGTCGCCCGATCTTGACGATGCGTGAATAGCCGCCCTTCAAATCGCCGAAACGTCGGCCCGCTTCTTCAAACAGCTTGTGGACGACATCTTTTTCGCGCACGATGGCCATGGCCTGGCGTCGGGCATGCAGATCGCCGCGCTTTGCCAGGGTGATGATATGATCGACCCAGCGCCGCAGCTCTTTTGCTTTGACGTCGGTAGTTTGAATGCGATCATGCTTTAAGAGCGAGGTCACCAGGTTGCGGAACATGGCCTGGCGATGGCTCGTGGTTCGATTGAGTTTGACTCCGGCTCTGCGATGTCTCATGGAACGGCTACTCCCCTTCTTCTTCGTCTTCGATTTCTTCCTTCGGCGCTTCGAAGCCTTCCAGCTTCATGCCAAGGGATAATCCCATTTCCGATAAAACTTCTTTGATTTCGTTAAGGGATTTGCGTCCGAAGTTTTTGGTTTTGAGCATCTCGGCTTCCGTCTTTTGAACCAACTGATAGATTTTGTTGATTTCGGCATTCTTCAAACAGTTGGCGCTGCGCACCGAAAGCTCCAGTTCATCGACACTCCGGTATAGATTGTCATTGAACTCGGGCTGTTCTTCACTGCTGATCTTCTGCATGGACGAAGGCTCGGCTTCTTCATCGAAGTTGATAAAGATTGAAACCTGATCCTTGAGGATTTTGGCGGCATACGCCACCGCCTCCTCGGGTGTAAGGCTGCCGTCGGTCCAGATCTCCAGAGTCAGTTTGTCGTAATCGGTACGCTGGCCCACGCGTGCATTGCCGACAACGTAGTTCACCCGCTTGACCGGAGAAAAAACTGCATCAATGGGGATTGTGCCGATCGGCGCATCTTCTTCCTTGTTCGCTTCGGACAATGCGTAGCCTTTGCCGACCTTCACGGTCATCTCCATATTGAGCTGGCCTTCGACCGTGAGTTTGGCGATGTGCAGGTCGGGATTAAGGATATCGATCGCACCATCCGGGCTCGTAAAATCGCCGGCAGTAACGACACGCTCGCCCTTGGCCCTGCAGACCAGCTTGCGCGGCTGAGTGCCCTTGGTCTTCATGCGTACTTGCTTGAGGTTGAGAATCAGTTCGGATACATCTTCGAAAACGCCGGGAATGACGCTGAACTCATGCTGAACCGAATCGATCTTAACCGCCGTGATCGCTGCGCCATACAATGAGGACAAAATGATCCGGCGCAACGAATTGCCCATGGTCATGCCATAGCCTCTTTCCAAGGGCTCGCACACGAACTTGCCGTAAGTATCGGTGCTGCTGACTTGCACTTTTTCCGGCTTGATAATTTCGCGCCAGTTCATGAACCTGAGTTCGTTTGACATACCGCTTCTCCAGGCTTCTAATAATTAGGGTACACTCAACCACAACGGCAATACAGAACCGGTGGTTATTTGGAGTAAAGCTCCACGATAAGCTGTTCCTGCATCGGCATGGTCAAATCTTCGCGTGCAGGCAGGCTCCTGACGACCCCTCGCATCTGGTCCTTCTCCATTTCAAGCCACTGGGGGACGCCGCGACGCACAACAGCTTCAAGTGATTCGCTGAAAGCCTGCACGTTTTTGCTGCTTTCGCTGACACTGATCACATCACCCACCTTGAGCATGTAGGATGGGATGTTCACTTTCTTGCCGTTGACGAGGAAGTGGTTGTGGCGCACGAAATGGCGTCCCTGATTGCGGGAATTGGCAAATCCAAGGCGGTACACCACATTGTCGAGCCGACGTTCCAGGGAAATCAAAAGCGTTGCGCCGGTGATGCCCTTCTGGCGATCCGCACTTTCGAAAAACAGATGAAATTGCTTTTCCGAAAGCCCGTACATACGCTTGACTTTTTGCTTTTCACGCAGCTGAACGCCGTAATCGGAGGATTTTCCCCGCCGCCGCTGCCCATGTTCACCGGGAGCGTAGCTGCGCCGATCGAAAGCGCACTTATCGCCGTAGCAGCGATCTCCTTTAAGGAACAGTTTCAAATTCTCTCTTCGGCATATCCTGCAGACCGAACCTGTGTAGCGTGCCAATCTCGCCTCCTTATATCTTACCAAAAGTGCTTCCGAGCGCTTTCAAGTTTGATACTTCACTGCCCGGCGCTGGAAATTTCGGAACCTAAACTCTGCGCCGCTTCGGCGGACGACACCCATTGTGCGGAATAGGGGTGACATCTTTTATCGTAACCACGTGAAAGCCCGCGGTCTGCAAAGCGCGCAGAGCGGACTCGCGCCCTGCCCCGGGTCCTTTGACGAAGACTTCGACGTTCTTCATCCCGTGCTCCATAGCTTTCTTGGCGGCATCCTCGGCCGTCATTTGAGCGGCAAAGGGCGTGCTCTTGCGGGAACCCTTGAACCCCATCACACCTGCACTGGACCAGGCCACGACATTGCCCGTAGGATCGGTGATCGTGACGATGGTATTGTTGAATGTGGATTGAATATGTACAACCCCATTGCCGATACTTTTCTTCTCTTTTTTCTTGGTGCGCGTCTTGCGTGGCATCGGTGATGTCCCTTACTTTTCGATTTCGATTATTTCTTGGTAGCGGCGCCCTTTTTCTTGACAGCCTGGCGTTTCGGGCCTTTGCGGGTCCTGGCGTTGGTGCTGGTGCGCTGTCCGTGCACAGGCAGCCCGCGGCGATGACGCAACCCGCGGTAGCATCCCAGATCCATGAGCCGCTTGATGTTCATTGAGATATCGGTCCGCAACTCACCCTCGACCTTGAACTTTCCGTCGATTAACTTCCGGATGTTGTTGATCTCGGCATCGGTCAAATCATCGGTGAGGGTATTGGGATCGATCTGCAACTCCGATAGAATCTTATTCGATCGCGATCGGCCGATGCCATAAATATAGGTCAGCCCTATTTCAATCCGCTTACGCCTCGGTAAATCTACACCCGCAATTCTTGCCAAAGCTATTCCTCCTCTAAAACAAAGGGCCTGTTAACCTTGTCTTTGTTTGTGCCGCTTGTTTTCGCAAATGACCCGCAGTACGCCCTTGCGGCGAATGATTTTACATTTGCTGCAGATTTTCTTGATGGATGCCCTGACCTTCATGTTTCAGCTCCTGTACCCTTTAGCTGGGCCCTTGTCTGTCGAACGAGCACGCTTATTTCGATCGATAGGTGATCCGGCCGCGTGTCAAATCATACGGTGAAAGTTCGACCGTTACTTTATCGCCAGGAAGAATCTTGATGAAGTGCATACGCATCTTGCCGCTGATATGGGCAAGCACCTGATGCTTGTTCTCAAGTTCGACCTTAAACATGGCATTCGGCAAGGTCTCCAGAACCGTACCCTCAACCCGAATGGGTTCTTCCTTGGCCATTATCCCCCCCGCTCGCGTTTTGATGACCGGTTTCGATCACCGTCCCCGGCCTCTGATACTGCCCTTCTTCAGGAAACCTTCATAGTGGCGTGTCAGCATATGGGATTCCATCTGGGCAATAGTATCTATGGCGACGCCCACGACAATCAACAGCGC
>JAEYRZ010000040.1 GCA_023435265.1 Pseudomonadota bacterium | reverse complement strand
GTACAATGTACCGAGCGAGCCCTTGATGCGTCGTTTCATTTTCATCTCCTCCATGTCTCTACTGTAAAAGTCGAAATTTGCTGCGGTTGTCCATCATTCGATCACACCCTGGTGGGACCAGGGACGGTGCACAATTCATTAGGTGCGCACGGGTGAGGGGAGCGTTGCGCCAGGATGAAGAGCGTCTGCCCGGGGAACTGAAAACGAAGAGCAAAGCGGTTCAGCAGGTGCCGGTTCGCTGTTCGGCGGATGTTCAGGGACCGCCTTCAGATGCTCTAAGTTTTATAAGCAGGAAGGAACGAATTGTTACAGCATCTACTTACCATCAGATGCGATATTGGGAATGGGGTTAAAACTGTAGCGTTTGTCGTTTCCACCGGTATCTTTTGAAATCCGGCGAGATTTGAATTCCTCACAGCGGAGATCCGGCGCCGCGGAACCCGCAGGCAGTCAGGACGACAGCCGACGGCACCGGTGCGATCAGCCGAGCGGCTTCGTCGATTCAGGGGTGAAGGGGAAGGATCGGGGCTAGTACTGCGCATGGCGGAAGATTTCGCCTTCCACCAGGTAGATCACTTCTTCGGCGATATTGGTGCAGTGGTCCGCCAGGCGCTCCAGGTGGCGCGAGATCAAAAGCAGATTGATGTAGTAGCCGACGCGTTCGGGCAGTTCCTGGATCGCCTGCTTGATCTTGTCGTAGGCCTCCTTTTTGATCAGGTCCACTGCGTCGTCCAGCATGATCACCTTGTAGGCCAGGTCCACATCCAGGTTGACCAGCGCGTCCAGGCTCATCTTCAGCATGCGGATCACTTTTTCGCTCATCACCGCGTAATCGAAGCTGAAGGGGGGCCTGGGCCTTCTGGCGATCACTTCGATGCGCTGCGCGATGTTGACCGCCTGGTCCCCGATGCGTTCGAGTTCATTGTTGATCTTGATCACGGAAATGATGAAGCGCAGGTCGACGGCGACCGGCTGATGCAGCGCAAGGACCTTGAGGCACTCCTCCTCGAGCTCGACCTCCATCTGATCGATTTCGTGATCCGAGCGGATGATGGCGGTGGCGGCTTCGGCATCCATCGACGCAATGGCCGTGCCCGCCGTGCGCACACGGTCCTCGACCAGCGACCCCAGGGTCAGCACCCGTTTTTTGATCCCTTCCAGCTCGCGCCGAAAATGTTTGGTCATATCCATCCCTTTCAGAAGAAACCAAGCGCTCCCGTAACATCCCGCCGCACCTTGAGCAGGATATGAGCGCAAGGTTAGAAAACGGTTAGCGAACCGCTTCGTAGATTCGCCCGCCGGCCGATTAACCGAATCTTAGCCGGCGACTCACACCATTCTAACAATCCACCTGTACGTTGCGCGGACAAGTGGAGGGACTGTCCGCGATGTCTCCGGGTTTACTGCTGATGATTTTGTTGACGCTTTCCGGCGGCGCGTTTTATTTCGCGCGGCGCAAGGCGTTGGCGCTGGCCGGAGGGTCCGTGAAACTGCATTCCAGACCCTCCTATCACGGAGCGCTGGCCCTGCTGTGGTGTGCGCTGCCGGCGCTGCTGGTTTATGCTGCCTGGATTGCGCTCGAACCCCGGATCGTCACCCAACTGGTGGTCCAGGAACTGCCGGAAGCGATTCGGCATCAGCCGCCCGCGCGGCTCGATCTGGTCGTCAACGAAATCCGCAACGTCGCGCACGGCGTTCAGGGCTCCGCGGATGTCGCGCCGGCCGTCGCACGGGCGGCGGCGCGCTACCGCTCGCTTTCAGACGCGAGCCGCGCGGCCATGGCCGTGGTCCTGATTTCCGGCGCGGCCGCGGCGGGACTGCTGGTGCGCGGCCGGGTCGCGCCTTCGCTCAAGGCCCGCAACCAGGTCGAAGGCATCCTGACCCTGCTTCTCGTGGCCTGCTCGACCATCGCCGTTTTCACGACCATCGGGATCGTGCTTTCCGTTCTGGTCGAAGCCATGCGCTTCTTCGGCCGGGTTTCCATCACCGAGTTCGTTTTCGGCATGCACTGGAGCCCGCAGATGGCCATCCGCGAAGACCAGGTGGGGTCCTCGGGAGCCTTCGGCGCGGTTCCCGTCTTTGCCGGAACGGCCCTGATCTCCGCCATCGCCATGGCCGTGGCGGTGCCGCTGGGCCTGATGTCGGCGATCTACCTTTCGGAGTACGCCGGCCGGCGCCTGCGCAATATCGCCAAGCCCATGATCGAGGTGCTGGCCGGCATTCCCACGGTGGTCTACGGTTTTTTCGCCGCGCTGACCGTGACGCCGTGGGTGCGCCGGGCGGGTGCGCTGCTCGGGCTCGATGTGGCCTCGGAGAGCGCGCTGGCCGCGGGTGTGGTCATGGGCATCATGATCATCCCCTTCGTATCCTCGCTCTCCGACGACTTCATCCATTCCGTGCCGCAGTCCCTGCGGGACGGTGCCTACAGCCTGGGGGCCACGCAGTCGGAGACGATCCGGCAGGTGATTCTGCCCGCGGCCCTGCCCGGCATCGTCGGCGGGGTGCTGCTGGCCGTCTCGCGCGCCATCGGCGAAACCATGATCGTGGTCATGGCGGCGGGACTGTCCGCCAATCTGACGGCCAACCCGCTCGAGGCGGTGACCACGGTGACCGTTCAGATCGTGACCCTTCTGGTCGGCGACCAGGAATTCGACAGCCCCAAGACCCTGGCGGCGTTCGCGCTGGGTCTGGTGCTCTTCCTGATCACTTTGTGCCTGAACATCATCGCCCTGTATGTGGTGCGAAAATACCGGGAGCAGTATGAATAACGCGCAAATGGAGCGCAGCGGTACGGACGGGGGGGCGGCGGCCCGGCCGCCCGGCCCCCGCGCGCG
>JAEYRZ010000161.1 GCA_023435265.1 Pseudomonadota bacterium | reverse complement strand
TACCCACCCTGTGCTTTCACCCGGCCGTGCGCGCCAGCGGCGCCTGCCGCCTGTGCATGGTCGAGCTGCGCGAGGGATCGTGGTCCAAACTGGTGGCCTCGTGCATCTACCCGGTCGCCGAGGGACTGCAGGTGTTTACCCAGACCGAACGCGTGCGCAATGTCCGGCGCTGGGTGTTCGAAATGCTGCTGGCCGCCTGCCCGGGCAGCCCGGAAATCGCCCGACTGGCAGCCCGCCACGGCGTCGAAGGCACCCGCTTCAAAAGCCACGATCCCCAGCAGACCTGCATGGTCTGCGGACTGTGCGCCCGGGCCTGTGAAGAGGTGGTCGGCCTCTCGGCCATCGCCATTGTGGACCGCGGGGTGCACAAGCGGGTCGGAGCGCCCTTTGCCAAGCCCACGGATGTATGCGTGGCGTGCGGCAGCTGCGTGACCATCTGCCCCACCGGCGCCATGCAGGCCATTTTCGATTCAGTCAGAGGAGAACCGGTCACAGCCCTGACCCAGCTGGGTTAGTTGCCGTTCTGCCCTGATCGGTTGTCAGAGATCAACGAATGGAGGAAACCATGAGCGCACATGCAAGAACCGGTGTCTTTCTCTGCCGGTGCGGAGACAAAATCGCACCGTTCATCGATTTAACCAAACTCCAAGCCACACTGGCCGACGATCCCCAGGTGGCGCACTGCGAAACATTGGCGTATTCGTGCTTGAAACCGGGCATCGAACATATCACCCAGGTGACGTTGCAAAACGGGTTGAACCGCATCATCGTGGCCGGCTGCGAGGAGCGCCTGATGGCGCACAAGCTCGAAGAACAGCTGCGCCCCCTGGAGCTGCTCAAAGGCCAGATCCAGATGATCAATCTGCGCGGCCACGTGGCCGCCGTATCGGATCTGGATCCAGAACAGAAGGCCCAAAAGGCCGCCAAGCTGGTCGGCGCCGCTGTGGCCGAGATGGCGGCATTGCATCCCAGCACCCTGACACGTGCCAGGATCGAGGGCCCGGTCATGATCGTGGGCAACGGCATCGCCTCCTTTGCGGCAGCCGCGGAGATGGCCCGCCAGAAAATGGATTACTTCCTGACGCTGAAGCACGGCGATCCCGCAAAAGTCATGGAGCATCTTCCCGAAACCTACCCGGGCGAACAATCCAGCCATGATCGCTTGAAGAAAACGGTGCAGGAGGCGCTGTCCAGCCCCCACGCCACCGTGCTGGCCGGGTGCAGGCTGGTGCGGTTGTCGGGCGTGACAGGTGATTACCGGCTGATCTTCACCAATGCCCACGGAGAAGAGGAGAAATATGCGGCGGGCGCCATCATCGCCTGTCTGGATGCCGATTTCATCCCGCCCAAACCCATCTTCGGACACGACGGCCGTACGGTCCTGATTCCCACGGAAATGGAAGCGCACATCCTGCGTGCCGGGTTCCCCAAGGGCACGGTGGTCTTCTGGATCAGCGATTACGAAAATGGACAGCCCGAGTTTGCGGCCCTCTCCGCCAAGAGCGCCTGGCAAATGGCCGTCCACATCCGCCAATGTTCACCCTCCGCCAGGGTCATGATGCTGTACAATCAGCAGATGGAAGTGCCCCTTTCGGCCGCCGAACGCGCGCTGAACCGCAAACTGGATATTCTCTGGATACCGTATGACAAATCCATGCGGCCCGCGGTCCAGGACGGTTCTCTATCTTTCTGCAACTTGTCGGATCATGTGGAGCACGAGCTGCACTGGGACTATCTTGTGCTCTCCGCCGAGCGCGCGGTTTCGGGGGAGGCCCTCGAGAATGCCCGTACCCTGGGCCTCGTGCACAAGGAAGGCCGCTTTCTGACCGGCCATCATGCCCGCGTGAGGCCGGAGATGGTCGGCCGCGAAGAGACCTACCTGGCCGGCAGCGCCCGCTTTCCGTGCAGCCTGCCCGATGCCCTGTCCCAGGGAAGGCAGGCTGCCGCCAAGACAGCCGAATTGTACCGGAAATCAGCGACCGGCGACCTGTTTGTTCCCCGGCTGGTGTGTGTCGTGGACCCGCAGAAATGCATCGGCTGCGGCCAGTGCCAGGAGTTGTGCGACTGCGGCGGCATCGGGATCATGGAGGGCCCGGGCGGAGGGCTGCCGCGCATCGTCGACCCCATGGTGTGCACCGGCGGCGGCACCTGTGCTGCGGCCTGCCCCTACCACGCGCTTGTGCTGCAGAACAACACCAACGATCAACGCGAGGCCCGCGTGACGTCCCTGGCCCGTCGGCTGGGACCGGATGAAAGCATGGCATTCGTCTGCGGATGGGGGGGACTGCCCGCGGCCGATATCGCCGGCAAGCAGGGGCTGAAGTACGACCCGCGCATCCACCTGCTGGGGGTGCCCTGCGTGGGCCAGATCGATGCCTGCGTCATGGCGCTGGCCTTGAAGGAGGGCGCACCCGGCCTGCTGCTGGTCGGCTGCATGCCCGAAACCTGCCACCACTCCTACGGCCTGGACCACGCCTGGAGCAGGGTCAGCACCATCAAAAAACTGTTGAGCCTGTGCGGTTTCGACCGGCAGCGCATCGCCCTGGCGCATGCGGACCTGAACCGGCCGGAAGATTTCGTGCGCACGGTCGAAAGCTTCACCCGCACCATCGCAGCGATGGGTCCGCTGGTGAGACGGCCGGAGGACCAGGAAAAACTGGATGCCCTGTACCATCTGATCAAGCACAACACCCGCGTGCGCCACCTGCTGTCTGCCGGGCTGCGGCGGCCGGGCGAAGAGAGCTACCGCGGGGACCAGCGGCATGCACTGGACTATGACCGTAATTTTTCCGCCGTGTTGGCCGAAGAATTCCTGCAGCAGCGACTTCTCCTGCTGATGCAGAATTCCCGGGGACCGTTCAATCTGGGAGATTTGACCGGCCGGCTGCGCGAAAATCGCGAGCAGGTCGCGTCATGCCTGTGGGAGATGGTCCAAAGCGGGTTGATCGAATTCTCCCATACGAACCGGGAAGTGGTTTACTCGCTGAGCAGTTAGCTGCAGCCTGCTGTTCCGCAACCGGGTTGAACGCGTCGTATTCTGGCGCGGTTCGAGGGGAATGCGACCGGCAGTATGTGGAATTCCAAGGACACAGAGGAGTTCCATTGAACTGGGACCCTGAGACCCCTGATACCTGGTTGCCTTTGTGCGGGCATTCCTATTTTTATGAATCCATCAAAACTGTGGCATTCGATTATTAATAATGAGCATGATTTCATAAATCGAGATTGATCCAATAGCCCTGTTCCGGCGTGTGATAAGGTTAACCATCACTGGTATGATTTTAATGCTTGACATCCTTTCACGGCAGGCGTACGCGTTATTGGCAAATGCTCATAATCAAGGATGTACGCCATGGTGCGCCCGCTTAAATGCCGAAAGATCAACATCACACCCGAGGTGGCTTATTTCAAACCGCGCGGGGTGCCGCTGCGCGAGTTGGCCGAAGTCTACCTGCCCCTGGATGGCTTGGAAGCCATCCGCCTGGCAGATCTCGAAGGACTCAGCCACCAGGAGGCGGCACAGCGGATGCATGTCTCACGGCAGACTTTCGGACGAATCCTGTCTTCGGCGCGCAACACGGTCGCCCGGGCGCTGACCGGGGGCCTGGCGCTGCGCATTCATACGGCTGCCGGGCAGACCGTTGCGGCCGATGCGGCGAAGACCGAAAACGATCCATCGGCAAACACCGTGCGCGTCACAGGAAAGGAAAACCCGGCCATGAACACCATCGCCGTCACCAGTGAAGGCCCCACCCTGGAAGACCTGGTCGATCCGCGCTTCGGCCGCGCCGCCGGCTTTATCGTCATCGACCCGCAAACGCTGAAATACGAATATGTCGCGAACGGCGAGGCGCAGGTCCGCGCCCAGGGCGCCGGCATCCAGGCCGCCGAAACGGTCGCCCGCGCCGGGGTCCAGGCCGTGCTGACCGGCTATGTCGGCCCCAAGGCGTTTCAGGCGCTCGCCGCCGCCGGCATCCGGGTGGCCCAGGATCTCGAGAACATCACCGTGCGCGAGGCGGTCGCGCGCTATAACCAGGGCGCGCTCACGTGGTCTCAACAGGTTGACGCCAAGGGTCCGCGCGTATGAGAGTGGCCGTTGCCAGCGGCAAGGGCGGCACCGGCAAGACCATGGTGACGGCCTCGCTGTGCGCCGTGTGGGAATCTGCGGTGGTGGCCGTCGACCTGGACGTCGAAGAGCCCAATCTGCACCTGTTCCTCAAACCATTGATCCGGGGCCGTCGCGACGCGCTGATGGAAGTCCCCCGCGTGAACGAGGCGCGGTGCGATTACTGCCGGGCCTGTGCCGAGCTGTGCCAGTACAAGGCCGTTTCGGTGTTCAATCAGATGATCATGCTGTTTCCCGAGATGTGCCACGGCTGCAGCGGCTGCATGGCGGTATGCCCGCACCATGCCCTCACACCGGATAGTCGGGTCCTGGGGGAAATCGCCTGGGGAGAAGCCGGTTCGGCAGGCTTTCTGATGGGCCGCTTGAGGATCGGCGAGGCGATGAGCCCGCCGCTGATCCGCCAGGTGCAGGCCGATCTGGTGAATTCGAACCGCTTTCCGAAAGATGCGGACGTGCT
Organism: Pseudomonadota bacterium; assembly: GCA_023435265.1. GTDB lineage: Bacteria > Desulfobacterota > Desulfobacteria > Desulfobacterales > Desulfosarcinaceae > UBA2230. Next base: position 13,175 of record JAEYRZ010000161.1, on the reverse strand, counting down.
GCTCGATGCGCCGCCGGGTGTCAGCTGTCCGGCCGTGAGCGCCGTCATCGACAGCGACATCATTGTGCTGGTGACCGAACCGACGCCGTTCGGCGTGTTCGACCTGCGCCTGGCGCACCAGGCGTTTCTGCCGCTGGGCAAACCGATGGGCGTGGTGATCAACCGCGCCGGCCTGGGCAACGACGATGTCTACCGGTTCTGCGATGACGCCGGCCTGCCGATCTTCGCGGAAATCCCGTATCAGCGCGCCATTGCCGAGACTTATGCCGCCGGCCGCATCGTTGCCCTGGATTCGCGGGAGATGAAAGAGCAGTTCCTGCGGCTGGCCGCAACCGTGCGCCGGGCCGCTGCCGCCCGGGAGGTGCAGCGTGCGTGAAATCCTGGTCATCAGCGGAAAGGGCGGTACAGGCAAGACCTCTTTGACGGCGGCTTTCGCGCACCTCAGTCAAAACGCGGTTTTGTGCGATCTGGATGTGGATGCACCCGATCTGCACTTGATTTTGCGGCCCGAACCGGCCAAGGCGACTCCTTTTGTTTCCGGCTTCGATGCCTGCATCGATCGCCGAAAGTGCTCGCAGTGCGGCACCTGCGCGGAAATGTGCCGATTTCAGGCCGTGCACCGCAACGGCACCGGGTTCACGGTGGACTCCGTGCGCTGTGAAGGCTGCGGCGTATGCGTGCATTTCTGCCCGGAAAAAGCGATCGATTTCACTCCCAAGCAATGCGGAACGTGGGGCATCGCGAACACCCGTTTCGGGCCGCTGGTGCATGCCCAGCTGTTTCCCGGTGAAGAGAACTCGGGCCGCCTGGTCGCCCTGCTGCGGCGCGAATCCAAGGCTCTGGCGCAGAAAAACGGCGCGGGGATGATTCTTTCCGACGGCCCGCCGGGAATCGGCTGTCCGGTGATCAGCGCGCTGTCGGGCATCACCATGGCCGTGATCGTCACCGAACCCACGCCTTCGGGGCTGCATGATCTCGAGCGCGTGGCGGCCCTGTGCGCGCATTTCCGCGTTCCGTGCGCCGGTCTGATCAACAAGTGCGATTTGAACGCCGGCGTGACCGGACAGATCCGATCCTTTTGCGCCGGCCGGCGCATGCCGATCCTGGCCGAACTGCCCCATGACGCGGATTTCGTGCGGGCCATGGTTCAGGGTCGGGCCATCACCGAATACAGCGACGGATCGGTTGCGCGTCAATTGAGAAAAGCCTGGGCGCAGATATGTGAAGGCGTGGCCCCGGAAGGTCATCATCGAACCCGGGAAGGGATTCGATCGCCTTGATGGCGCTCACTGACGTGCAGTTAAATTCAGGGAGATGGCTGACTTTTTGCGAGTCGAACCTTTTTATAACGACTGATGTTTGAACAGGAGGAAACATGAATTCAGTTTTGATCGCCGTACCGTCGGAAAACCCCGGAGGATTGGATGCAGGCTTGGGCGCCCATTTCGGCCACTGCGACCTCTACACGCTGGTGTCGGTCGCGGAAGGAACCATACAGGATGTCTCGGTGATTCCCAATGTCCCCCATCAGCAGGGCGGATGCATGGCTCCCGTGCAGTATCTGGCCGGCAAGGGCGTACAGCAGCTGATTGCCGGCGGCATGGGCCTGCGGCCCCTGATGGGATTCAACCAGGTAGGCATCCAGGTTCTGCACGGCGGACAGGCCCGTACGGTGGGAGAGGCGGTTCAGGCGGCCATTGAAGGCAAACTGCCCCAGTTTCAGCAGATGCATACCTGCGGCGGCGGCGCGCATTAAGCGATCGGATTGGAATCCGGGGCTGCGCGCCCCATTGCTCTGTAGAACGCGTGCGGCCCTCTTTTGACTGGGTGGAGTTTCAAGCGATGGCGCTTTCATTCAAAAATGCCGATGGGGACCCCGGTTCCCGTCCGTCTGCGGAGCTTTGCACCGAGGGCCGCGCGGTGGGGGTCGGCAGTTGCGGCGACAGAATAGAAATGATCATCCGGCTGCGGGAAGGGATCATCGCCGAGATCGGCTATTCCACGAAGGGCTGTGTGTACACGGTCTCCTGCACCACTGCAGTGAGTTCACTGGCCCGCGGCAGAACGCTGAACCAGGCCTTGCAGCTGCAGCCTGAAGATGTGGAACGTGAATTGGGCGGGCTCCCGGAGGATCACCGCCATTGCGCGCGGCTGGCGGTCAATACGCTGGGCGAGGCGATTGCGGACACATACCGGCAGCCGCCCCGAAAGCAAGCCCTGAGCACTGAAAGGGGATGAACGATGCCCATATTCGAGATTGCCTGCGATGCCTGCCGATACCAAGGCGAAGTCATTCTTCTCAACCAGTCCGACAGCCTTGCCTGTCCGAAGTGCGGGAGTACGGCCACACGCAAACTCATATCGGCCACCAGCAGTTTGACCGGCAGGACGGCCCAGCAGTTCCCGGGTGCCGGCGATACGGCCTGCTGCGGCCAAACCCCCGGACACGCGGGATGCGCCGGCCCCGGCTCGTGCTGCGGGCGGACGGGATGACTTCTCCGATGCAGGTGCGGACATGAATTCAAGCAAGAGGGTACCCGGCCAAACCGGCGGGACAACGGCAACGGCCCAGCGGTCCATTCTCCTGGTGAGCACACGTTCCGCGGATATGGCGGCGTTTGCGGAAGCCTTGGGCAGTCATAGCCGAATGCCGGTCGAAACGGCGGCTTCGGCCGAACAGGCGCTCGAAGCGGTCCGGCAGGGTAAAGCCGAGATGGTGGTGGTAGACGAACGCCTCGGAGAAACCGCCGGCCTGGATCTTATCCGGCGCCTCCTCGAAGTCGACGCCTTCATTCATACGGCCGTGTTGAGCGCCGCCGGCGAAGAAGACTTTCATGAGCGCAGCGAAGGTCTGGGCGTCCTGGCCAAGCTGCCTCTCGTTCCGGGGCCGGATGATGCCCGGCGGCTGATCGAACTGCTGAACAACATCACGCCTCATTGATTCGCAGCCGAGGGTGGCGGCTTTCGCCTGCAGGCGATCGTTGGTGAATGCCCGCTTCGCCTTGAGGTGCACTGCGCCTGGAGGTTGCGCGGGCTTCCCCTTCGGCTGATTTCCCGCAACCGAGTATCCGGCACACCTGACACGTGCTGCTGTTCCTCGGTCTTCCCAAGTCAGCACATGTTACGAATCGCGACCACATTCCGCATGCCGGTGGGATGTGCCGGTTGCATCCAAAAGCGACAGGCTTGGCACGGACAATGCTTCACATGGTTACCGCGCATTGCGGCAGAATTATCACGATCGGGGCCATAAGGGGGAAGAAGTGTTTGGAATAGAAAAATTCATCGGGGCGGTCGGCCTGGCGAATTTCGTTTTTTGTTCGGGAGTGTCGATCATCGTCCTGATTCTTCCGTTGCTGATTTACAGGGTTCGCGGAAAGTTGAAGCAGGTCGACAAACAACCATCTGCCCCCCGATCTGGCGGTCGCCTCTAAACGCAGTGCGGCCGCGCACGCTATCGACCTGATAGCGCGCTTCCGGCGGAAGGGCCGCTGATTCTCAGACGAATCATTTTGCGGCGCAACGTATTCTTGTCGATCCCCAACGCTTTTGCCGTCTTCACCCGCTTGCCCTTGTGAAGTCGAAGCATTTCGAGGATAGCCGCCCGTTCGATCTCCCTGAGCGTCGATCCGGTTTTCAGGCCCAAACCCGCCGGTTCCGGAACCAAGCTTTCGGGTAGGTCTTTGACCCGGATGATGTCATCGCGGCACAAAACGAAGGCGTGTTCGATGGCGTTTTCGAGTTCACGCACATTTCCCGGCCAATCATGGACCATCAATGCCGAAAGTGCGTCGCGCGAAATACCTTTTACCGTACGTCCCTTGCGCAGGTTGAATCGTTCAATGAAGGCATCCACCAGGAGCGGGATATCCTCATTGCGTTCCGCCAGCCGGGGAAGTGCGATTTTGAAAACATTGATTCGATAGTAGAGATACTCCTCAATTTTGTTCTCATATCATATTTCGGTAATGGTGATCGCGTTTGCCTCGCATACTTCCACGCAGCTTTCGCAGCCGACGCATTCCTCCGCCTTGACCGGAACGGATTTACCGTCCTGAAGTTCGTAAACCTCGACGGGACAAATGTCGACGCATTCACCGCAACCAATACATTTTTCGGCATCGACTTCCGGATTAAAAGCCATCGCACACCCTCCTCCCTTGTATTCCGTGATATTCAATATGACCATAATCGCTTCAGCTGTAATTAGGGGTCACCGGCACAACCGGAACGGCGGATTTTTCTTCGAGATGGTCGGTGTTCCAAAGCATGAGCAGCCGCTGTCCGTTCCTGAGCGCGCCGCGCACTTTTTCCATGTGGCGCAGTGTCGCCAGCTCCCGTTCCAGGTCCGGTCCACTGATCCGAAGTCTTGCGCAAAGCGCCTCCGATGACATCGGCCCCTCCTTGCCCAGCGCCGCCAGGATTGCGCGTTGAACCGGCCGGAGTCGATCTTCAGGCGTCTGATCTCCGCAGCGGCTTGCGCTGAAGACCGCCCACGGGTCGCAGGCCCGGGGCGGCGCCAGCAGATCCATACAGCAGTCCTCGCAAAGGAGGCGGCCGTGAAGTTTTTTCTCTTCACCATCGCCGATGCCTTTATTGCACCGATCGCATCGCATCGCGGCTCCTTCGTGCCTTTTTCTCATCGGCACAGAACCTTGCATCAAATTTGAAGATAGCTGGCCACGTTTTCCCATACCGACTTGACGGAGAGAGCGCCTTCACTCAGCGGGTCGTATTCGAAAATCGTTTGGGCCTGGATCATCGCGTGCGTAAAAGCAGGGTCAAAGGGAATTCTTCCCACAACGCCGACGTTTCTCTCCCGGGCGTAGTTTTCGATGGCTTGGGCCTGATCCGGATTGAGGTCGAATTTGTTGATGCACACCATCGCCGGGATTTTGAAAAAGTCGCTCAGCTGGATCACCCGCTGCATGTCGTGGCGTCCCGATACAGTGGGTTCGGCCACGATCAGCACCGCCGTGGCGCCGCCGAGCGAGGCGATGACCGGGCAACCGATGCCCGGCGGGCCGTCGGTCAACAAGAGCCCCAGCCCTCTTTCTTCGGCCAATTTCTTTCCTTGCTGCCGAATCAGGGTCACGAGTTTACCCGAATTTTCCTCGGCGATGCCCAGCCGCGCATGAGCCATCGGGCCGAAACGCGTTTCGGAAAGATACCATTCGCCGCATGTGCTGTCGGGAAAGGCGACCGCCTTTTCCGGGCAGAAGTAATAACACACGCCACACCCCTCGCAGGCGATCGAATCGACCGTGAAATCCTCACCGATCGCATTCCACTCGCACAGCTCCCGGCATAAACCGCACCGGGTGCATACATCCAGGTCGATCCGGGCCGTGTGCCCGGAAACGAAATCGTGCCGCTGCACAATGTGTGGATTCATGATCAGATGCAGGTCCGCCGCGTCCACATCCGCATCGCAAATTGCCTTGGCCTGGATCAAAGAAGCAAATGCAGCCAGCAGGCTCGATTTCCCGGTTCCGCCTTTTCCGCTGATAACGACCAACTCCTTCATCGCGCTGTAGTCCTTTCGGCAGTGGCTTCAGCAACGCTGCGCCGGATGGCTCTGTGCAACGCAGCAAACCGCTCCTTCCATTCGGGCATCGCCTCGACCAGCATTTCGCCCCTGGAATAGGCCTCGGCGATCCGGCGGTCGAAAGGAATGTTCATCAGAACCGGTATCGCTTCCTTTTTCGCGTAGTCCCATACCCGGTCATCACCCAGGTCCGAGCGATTGATCACCAGGCCGTGAGGAATTCCGAGTATCCGCACCGCCCCCACGGCAAGCGCCAGGTCGTGCAAACCGAAGGGCGTCGGCTCGGTCACCAGAAGAACGAAATCCGCCCCCTTCATCGAGGCGATCACGGGACAGGACGTGCCGGGCGGCGCATCGATGATGGTCACGGCACCCGGCCGCGTGGATTCCCGTACCTTGCGGATCAGGGGCGGGGACATGGCTTCACCGACGCGCAGCCTGCCGTGCACGAATTCGAGTCCGTTGCGGCGCCCGCGTTCGATCACGCCGAGTTCGCGGCCCACTTCATGGATGGCGCCTTCCGGACAGACGCGCACGCAGCCCCGGCAGCTGTGACACAGTTCATGAAACGGCAGAACGGTGGTTCCCAGCACCACGATCGCCTTGAACTGGCATATCTCTGCGCATTTCCCGCAAAAGGAGCATTTATTCAGGTCCACCTCGGGCACCGGGGTGGTGACGGCCTCGACCCGCTGGATATCGGGCTGAATAAAAAGATGGGCGTTCGGCTCCTCGACATCGCAATCCAGCAGTTGCACATCCCCGTCGAGGCAAACGGCCAGATTGGTTGCCACCGTGGTCTTCCCCGTTCCGCCCTTGCCACTGGCGATGCTGATGATCATCGGCTGCTCCTCTGAACGCATTGGTTTCCATTGACTCGTTTGCCTTCCGCAGGCGTATTCATCCCGCCGCGTTGCTTCTGCATGTAATCATGCAGCGCTTCTTGAAGGGTTTGAGCCGCCAGAAACGCGCAGTGCTTCTCCTCTTCGGGAAATCGGTCCAGCTTTGCCAAAATCTTCTCACCGCTGATTTCCGTAAGTTCGTCAGGGGTTTTGTCGATCGCCATTTCCGCGGCCAGCGACCCGCACAGGGTACTGGAGCCACATCCATCAGTCAGAAAAGACGCCGCACGGACGCGCTCGTTCTTAAACTTCAAAAAGAGTTCCATCGTGTCGCCGCACGAACCGGTCAGCCGCCCGTGGGCATCGGCATCCTGCATGGCCCCACGGTATAGCGGGTTGCGCCAACGCTGAAGCCCGAGTTCGCCATAGGCGGCCCGGGCATCTTCGAAAATCTGCCGCTGCAGTCCTTCGATGAATAAATCCAATTTATCGCTCATGCCGACTTCTCCCCTCCGCCGAAAAGATCACGTTTTTTTCGTTACCGCGTCGATTCGAGCTTCAATTTCTTCGAGTTGACGTCTCAGGCTCTTGGCCGTCGTCTCGAGAACGTCGAGGTCGTCCTGCGGCGCGTCGGAAACAACCGCAGCTTTGTTCTTCGGGCCGGCGACCGCTCCCCCTCCGGCTGCAGCGGTTCGCCTATACCGGTTTGCAGGCGCCTCCTTCCTTTGCCGCCCCCCATCCCCATGCCGCGCCCCATCCCCATTCCGGCGCCCATGCCGGAACTATTGCCCGGGTCGGCCGAGGAGGACTGCGCAAGTTGTCCGGTCTTGAACCGTTCGACGGCCTCACGCACCATCCCGCCGACACCGGTGAGCACCTGGATGCCGGCGGCCCCGAACGTCTGAAACGCGTTGGGGCCGCAGTTGCCGGTCAACACGACGGTAACGCCCCTGTCCGCCATCAATCGGGCGGATTGGGTTCCGGCGCCGCCTCCCAGCGTGATGTTCGGGTTGGGAATGGCTTCAAACTTCAGCGTGTCCGGATCGACGAGGACAAAGTAGGGACAACGACCGAAGCGGGCCTCGACCCTGTCATCGAGTGTGGGACCGCCGGATGTAATCGCGATCTTCATTGCTATTACTCCCCTGTTTGAGGTCTTTGATTCTCGTGAACGTCTTCCATGAATGAAGACAGCAAAGTCTGTGCCGAGCGGAATAATTGTCACCCCAAAAAATCTGTATTTGGCTCAGGGTGGGGCGGAGACACCGATTCTTTTTCGCGGATGGCCGCGGTTGGCACACCCTATGCTTTTTGAGGATGGGTCAGCTGCGTGTCTTTCCGGACGCGCATTTCGAATTACCGGTCGGTATGGCGAACAAGGAGATCGGAATGAATTCCGTCGAAGCATTCGAACGCCTGATGGGCGGCCGGTGGACCGGTGTCACCTTCCACCGGGAAATTCCGGAACACGCCAGAAGGGCCGAGCGTCCGATGTATTTCTGTGAGGCTGTACTGGAATCGAGCACCGGTCCGATCACCCTGACCCAGCGAGACATCGTCTGCCCCGGAGCGCGAAGAAGTCTGGGCTGGCATCTTAATGGCAATGCCGCCCTGGTCGCCAAATTGACCGGGCCGAACGGACTCGAGATAGCGGGCGCCGAGGGGTCGCAATCTACACCTCCAGCGCGGCCTCCGTTGCCGCTGCAGTGGCGCAATATCGCTCCGGATCACTGACCGCCGCCGCAGCGGCGGATGTGGTGGGCATTGGTGATGTCAGAGGAACAAAGAAAAAAAGAAACCTCGTTTGCCGATGGCGTTCAATTCGCGTATGGGCCGGTGCCTTCGCGCCGCCTCGGTAAAAGCCTCGGCATCAACAACATCCCGGCCAAGGTATGCTCCTATGCCTGCATTTACTGCCAGGTCGGAAGTACCACGCGGCTTTCGATCGATCGCGCTTCTTTTTACGACCCGCTTGCCATCGTCGACGCCGTGAAGCACAAAATCGGCGCAGCCGGGGCCGCAGCGGAGCCTATCGACTACCTGACATTCGTGCCCGACGGTGAACCTACCCTCGACCGCCACCTGATCGACGAACTCTCGATGCTGAAATCGGCCGGAGTTCCGCTGGGCATCATCACGAATGGTTCGCTCGCCTGGCGCGCCGATGTGAGCGCCGCCCTGGGCATGGCCGACTGGGTTTCATTGAAAATCGATGCTGTGGATGAATCCGTGTGGCGAAGGATCAATCGTCCCCACAAGGCCCTGCGGCTGGGCACGATCCTGGATGGGGTGCTCCGATTTGCACGCGCCTTCACCGGCTTTCTGGTCACCGAAACAATGCTCGTAAACGGCGTCAACGACCGGCCAGCCACCCTCGAGGCAACTTCAGCCTTTCTGGCGGATGTTCGCCCCCGGACTGCCTATCTGAGCGTACCCTCCCGCCCGCCGGCTGAAAAATGGGTCCGCGCCCCGGATGAGGAGACGCTGAACCGGGCATTTCATCAATTTACCGAGCGCGCGCTGCAGGTGGAATACTTGATCGGCGATGAGGGCAATGCATTCGCGTCCACCGGCGATGTCGAGAAGGACCTCCTGGGCATCACCGCCGTCCATCCCATGCGCCGCGAGGCTGTGGAACTGTTTCTCTCCCGCGCCGGCGCCTCGTGGGACGTGGTCGACCGCCTCGTCGCAGGCGGCGCTCTGGTGGAAGCACAACATGCCGGGCAGCTTTTCTATCTGCGAAGATGCACCGCGGCGCGGGCCAGGCCCTGAATCGCACTTTATTGAGTGTCATCGAAGCGCTCCAAGGATCTTCGTAAAACATGAAAATCACCATATTGGTCGACAATCAGGCAGCCGGTGGACTCGTCGCCGAACACGGCCTCTCCCTCTGGATCGAGGCCGAAGGGAAACGAATCCTGTTCGATACCGGACAAGGGGCTGCACTGGAAAGAAATGCCGGCATGCTGGGTGTGGATCTGGGCAGAACCGATATTCTCGTGCTGAGCCACGGGCATTACGATCACACGGGGGGCATTCCGTGCGTGCTCCGTCGGGCACCGCTGGCCATGGTCTATTGCCACTCCGGCGCCGTTCAGCCGCGCTACAGCATTTCCCAGGGGCGGGCAAGGCCGATCCATATGCCTCAGCCAGCGATGGCAGCCATCGATAAACTGCCCTGGAAGCATCTTTCCTGGGTTCAACAACCCGTATGGCTGTCTGAGAATGTCGGCATCGTCGCCCCTATTGCTCGGGAAACGGATTACGAAGACAGCGGCGGTCCGTTCTACCTTGACCCTGAGGGCAGACGCCCGGATCCGATCGAGGACGATCTCGCCTTGTGGATCAAAACCCGGAGTGGTTTGGTCGTTTGCGTGGGATGCTGCCATGCAGGTCTGGTGAATACGCTGAATCACGTCCGAAATATCAACTTCGGGATGAATATCAGGGCGGTCATCGGCGGCTTTCACCTGCTCAACGCAACTCGGCAGCGCCTCGGTCGGACCATTGCCGCGCTGCGATCGATCAAGCCGGAAACCTTGATTCCGTGCCACTGCACCGGAGCGAGCGCCGTGTCGGCGTTGCAGCTTGCCATGGGCGAACAGGCGTCTCCCGGGGCGTCCGGGAAAACCTATCATTTTTAGTTTGACAAACCAGCAGCGGGCCTGCAACAGCTGCCGAAATCGACGGGGCATGGAGAGACGAGCATGGCGGAAGCGAAATTCGAAAAATTGAACCGGACCGAAGCGCCGATGTACGGCCCGCGTAAAATGCTGCTCTGCGGGTTTCCGGTCGCCGGCCAATCGAAGTTCAAATCGGTCCTTGAAAAATGCGGCCTGGCCGGCATTTACCTGGTATGGCCATCGGAAGATCAGAAATCGCTTAAGCTGTCCGAACTGTTTGCCTTGCCTGATGACACGGGCCGGGGGATTGCCTCGAGTCTTCCCCGCGCCGTTATCGCGGCCGGGATCACGCAGAACGAACTGCATGCGTTGATGACGGCGTGCCGCAAATCCGGAATGCAGCAGGCGCTTTGGGCCGTTCTGACACCGACTTCCGAGACGTGGACGCTGCACGCGCTGCTTACGGAACTGCAGGCGGAACGGGAAGCGCTGCAGCGCCGGCAAAGTCGGAAAAAATCATCTTCGCCCGGCGATCCCGACTGAACGGGCGGTTGCGCGGAAAGGAGCCGCGGCTTTGCCCATTCCGCCCGCACGGGCGCAGAGCCGGCGACGGGCTCACCTCGCTTTCATTTCACGCAGCGCAAACGGTGGCGTTCGGCTCGCCATGCTTCGAGATCGGCGATCTGTTCGGCCAGATCCCGGCACTCGAACCGGAAGTGAACGGCTTTCCCATTGCGGTGCGGATCGATTTGATCCCTGAAATGCGCAAATATCGTTTGATCGCCCGGATCGAGCGCATCGAGGAGACGGCCCAACCGGCTTGCGGTGGCGTGGTATTCCGAGATGTCCAGGGGACCTGCATTGACGGTGCGGAGCAGCTTTTTGAGCTCGCGGTAGGTCGTCTGCCGTTCCACCACCGCCCGCCCGGCGCAGGCGAGGGCCTGCTGCCGCCGGATCTGAAGATCTTCGATCGTCAGCCTGTTCATCGTTTGCTTTCGGTACAGCCGGCGAAGGCAGTGGACATCGATGCCAGCGCCCTCACCGGCCGTAATTCTCGACAGGCGCCTGAAATCTCCCGGGCGGCCCGCACGCTTGCGCGGCTTTCGCCAATGCTTATCTACCGTCGTCTGATACAGCGCTGCGAAACGCGTTGCGCGCCCGAACGCCCAAACGATTCTGGCCGCAGCCTGCCAAGAAAGACTACATCGCGCTCTCCGGATGAAAAACAGCCACCTCTTTCAAATCGTCCCGCAGGTACTCCCGCTCATTGGGACCGAGAATTCCGAGCGACAGGGCGATCAGTGTCCACAGATGCACCACTCCGTATCCGGCGCCGTAATGTTCGCTCAGCTCGTGGATTTGAGCGTGACAGTTGTGGCAGGCGGCAATGCAATAGTCCGCCTTTGTCGCCTGGATCTGCTCGTCTTTGAGCCGCCCGTATACGAGGCGGGCTTCCTTGTAACCGGACTGCAGGAAACCGCCGCCGCCGCCGCAGCAGTAATTGTTCGAGCGGTTCGGCTGCATGTCGATGAAATTTTCTTCACCCACGACCGATTTGACGACGAACCGCAGGTCCTCGGCAATCGGATCGCCGTAGCTTTTACGGACGATCTGGCACGGGTCCTGAACGGTGAATTTGATTTTCAAATCCTTGTTCCATTCGGAGTTGACCTTCAATTTGCCTTCGCGGATCCACTTGGCGTAGTATTCGTAAATATTTTTGACGACGAAGGTGTGGGGAATCTGGAATTTTTTCAGTCCTGCCAGGACTGAGAAGGTGACGTGCCCTCACTCGGTGTTGAGGAAGACAGGGCATCCGAGCGCATCGGCCTGCCTGGCGGAGGTGGTGGTGATATGCTTCCAGGCATCGTCATCCGCCAGAAACATGCAGTAGTTTTCGCCGCCCCAGCCTTTCGAACCATAGGTCCAGTTCGCTCCGGCCAAATGCAGGATCTTCCAGAGCGGAACCAGTTCGTCCGGTTCGGTGACCGGCTCCCGGGAGTTCTGGTTCAGAAAGAACTCGGCACCCTCTTTGTCGATGGGCGCTTCCATTTCCGCGAATTCCGGCTGCGCCGCGCGGTACTCATCGAGCACATCCTGGACCACGAATTTGAAATCTTCCGGTTCGGTCCCCATGGCGCTGCAGCTCTCGTTGCGAAGGGCCATGTCGCAGGAGCCGAGAATGCCTTTCGGCCGCTTTTCACGGGGCCACGCGGCGCGGGCATTGTAAACCAGCTGGGGAATGTCGATTTTCATCGGACAGACATAAATGCAGCGCTGGCACATGGAACACATCCAGACCCATTCGGATTTTAAAATGTGCTCGTCCATTCCCAGGGCCGCCATCCGCAAAAACTTGCGCGGGTCCATGTTCTCCAAACCCGTCGCCGGGCACCCGGACGCACAGGCGCCGCACGTGAGGCAAAGGTTCAAGTTGCCTCCTTCGGGCAGCAGCTCCTTGACTTTGTCAAGAAAGATGCTTTTTTTCTTTCCACCCAGCCTGATAAGCTCCTCCATCTTGAAGGCCCTCCTTACGCTCCTTGATTCTGAAAGCGGTTTCCGACCATTGTCCCCTCCCGGCAACCATTCGGTATATTTTGCAGAAGACATGCCAATCAGACCGACCGGGAAAGCGTCTTCCGCATCCGATCGGAGCAGCAGCAATTCTCAATGCGGATTCAGCACCTCCATCCAAGAAGCGACTGCGCAGCCCGGGATGGCGTACTTGTTGCTTCTTATGCCAGGCGAGTAAGCCATCCTATACCTCCATTTACCTTTGCTTACTTCTTTCCATGCTCGGGGCCCGGCGGGAGACCCCCGCCGGGCTCGTTCCTGAATCGAAGATTTCAGTCGAAGCGGGAATCAATCGAACGCCATTTCGGTCTTCCAAACCTCCCAAACTTTTCCAACCAGGTCCGGACCCGGTTTCAGCGTCGGTTTTCCCGGCCGCCACCCGGAGGGGGTAGCCTGTTTTCCCTTGCTCTCTCGAACCAGCTGGAAGGCCTGGACCTGCCGGATACTCTCCTGGATATTACGGCCCACCGGCGGCGTCAGCACTTCGAAACCCTGCACGACGCCTTCTGGATCGATGATGAATCGGCCGCGTGTCTCCACCCCGGCTTCTTCATCGAAAATCCCGAATACCTTGCCGACCCTTCCACC
>JAEYRZ010000169.1 GCA_023435265.1 Pseudomonadota bacterium | reverse complement strand
GGAGACGGCGGCGGGGGCGGGGGTGGAGGAGGCTATACAAGTGTGGGCGGCGTCGGCGGCCCCAACGGCGGTGGGGGCGGCGGCGGCGGCTTGTATAGATCCGGGACCGTCGGAGGCAGCACCGGCGGTGGGGGCGGCGGCCCCGGGGGAAGCATCTCTACCCGCAACGGCGGCAACGGCGGATTCGGCGGTGGAGGGAGCGGCAGCTCCGGTGGCACGCCCGGGGCGGACCCGGCCGGATTTGGCGGTCAAGGAGGCCAGGGCGGCATCGATGAGGAATATTACGGCGGTGGCGGTGGCGGCGGCGCCGGCCTGGGTGGCGGCATTTTCAACGACCAGGGCGCCCAGTTGACCGTCACAGGCGGCGCCTTCTCGAACAACCAGGCCGTCGGCGGGACCGGCGGCGCGAGCAACGGCACAGGCAACGGCGGTGGCGGCGGCGACGGGCAAGGCGGCGCCATCTTCAACCGCGGCGGCACGGTGACTTTTACCGCCGCCGACACGACCTTCACCGATAACATCGCGGTCGGCGGAACCGGCGGGGCCGGCGGCGCCCAGGGTCAAGCCGGCTCGAATGGGGATGCCCAACACCCGGACCTGGACGGCTCGCTTTATACCCTGACCGTAATCTCGGGCGGAAACGGCCTGGGGACGGTGACCAGCAGCCCTGCGATCATCGACTGCCTCGGGACCTGCACCGCCAATTTCATCGCGAATGCGACCGTCACGCTGAGCGCGGTTCCGGCCGTGGGCTCGGTTTTGGCCGGTTGGACGGGCGCACCTTGCCCCGGCAACGGGGATTGTTCCTTCGCCATGACCGGAAACCTGACCGTCACGGCGGACTTCCAGGCCGACAGCGACTTAGACGGCATCGCCGATTCGGTCGAGGACGACGGCCCTGACCACGGTGACGGCAACGGCGACGGCGTCCTTGATTCCCGGCAGGCCCACGTGACGACCTTCCAGGACATCAACGGGATGTGGAACACCCTGGTTTCCGAAACGGGTGCCCCGTTCGTGAAGGTGACCGCCATAGCCGATCCGGACCCCGCCGGCCGGCCCGCGGACGTCACGGTTCCCTGCGGCCTCTTCCAGTTCAAGGTCCAGGGCCTGACGTCGGGCGCGACGGTCCAGCTGACCCTGATCATGCACACCGCCGAGCCGGCCGTGAATTCCTACTGGAAATATGGCCCCACAGCCGGCAACGCAGCCGACCACTGGTACGACTTCAAATTCGACGGAACAGTGGGCGCGGAAATCGTGCAGGATGGCGGCCGGACCATTGTCACCCTGCACCTGACGGACGGCGGTCCCGGCGATGCCGACGGCCTGGCCAACGGCGAAATCGACGACCCCGGGGCCCCGGCAGTTGATCTCTCTCTGGAGGGTGGTACCGATCCCGATTCCCATTCCCCGCGAAGTCCCAAAGGAGGTGGCGGATCGGGTGGCTGTTTTATAAGTACCTTGGACCCCACTTGGTTTTCACGATGACCAGATGCTTTATCCGGCAGTAGTTCGAGAAGCCCTGGCTTGGCTGAAAGCATGACCCGTTACTAATGAGTTTGGAAACGCATAATCCGACTCGCCGGAACCTATCTTCTGCATGAATTCAGTATCTGTTTGGCTCGGCCGTATCTGCCGCCCGGCGGCGTCATCTTAACCGCTGCCAGTATCATCGGCTACCTCGACAACAGCCGATGTAAATGTGCTTAAACTGCGGACCGGTTTATTAGCACCCTACACGAGGATGGTTGAGGTTCAGCCGGTTTTGGGCTAAGGTACGTTCATCCTTCTGGACCGAAACGTAACGAGGAGGTGGGGCGTGCCGGCTACAATCGTACGCTGGGTCACCGGGAAGCAGTTCGTGGGGACTGATTCCTTCAATCAATCCATTGTGATTTCGGCGGATAAACCCTCCCGGGGCGTCGACCCGACCGACCTTCTGCTCCTCGGATTGTCCGCCTGCACCGCCTACGATGTTCTCGATATCATGGCCAAGAAGCGCCGACCGCTCAAAATGCTGGAAATTTCGGCCAGCGGCGAGCACGATCCCGAGCCGCCGTGGGCCTTTCGGCACATCAACCTGAAATACCGCCTCTCAGGTGAGGGGCTCAACGATCACGCCGTGGCCCAGGCGATACGACTATCTCATGAAAAGTATTGTTCGATTGCGGCCACCGTGCGCGGTGTGGCCCGGATCACCACCGAATTCGAGATCGTCGAATGAAGTTCATGAGTCCCTCTAATCCCTGGCAGGTACAAGAGGTACGCATTTTGCTTTATCCGGAGCCGGTAAAGCCGGGTCCGAAACAGGCCGATAATGTTCTTGCGTCCCGAACACAGGGTCGACCGGCGATGTTGCCGAAATAACGGGAGAATAGGGAGAGGTCAGCGTGCTGCGGGTGTTCCGTCGTTTTGCGTCGTGGAAATGGTTGCGCGCCGGGATGATCGGATTGATGACGTACTTCGTCATTTCCAGCGCTTCGGCGGACATCTACGTCTATGTCGACCGCTACGGCGTCATGCATTTCACCAATACGCCAACCTCCAACCGCTACAAGGTCTACATGCGTGAGACGCCCAAGGCGCCGCAGAAGCGCCTTCATTCGAGCGCCACCTACGACGACGTGATCACTGAGGCGGCCCGGCGGCACGGCATCCATTTTTCATTGCTGAAGGCGTTGATCCACGTCGAGTCGTGTTTCAATCCCCGGGCGGTTTCAAAAAAGGGCGCCATGGGATTATGCCAGATCATGCCCGAAAACCTTCAGATTCTGAACATCAGCGACCCGTTCGATCCCTGGGAGAACATCATGGGCGGGGCCCGTTACCTGCAGCAGATGCTGGACCGTTTCAACGGCCAGCTGCCCCTGGCCCTGGCGGCCTATAATGCCGGTCCCTCGACCGTGGAAAAATACAGCACCATTCCCCCGTTTCCCGAAACCCAGGAATACGTGCAGAAAGTCCTGAAATATTCCCGGGCCTATAAACAGAGCTGAAATTCAAGCCCACAGAGCATCGAAACGGCATCCAAACCGCGCGGTCTTTTTTACCGGAGCGTGAACAGTTTCACCCGTGGCGCTCGTAAGGGCAGCCCGAAAGAGAGGCAGAATGGCCGTACAAGCCCAACTGCAGTGGACCCAGGGACTTCAATTCGTCGCGCGGGCAGACCAGGGGCCGGCAATTGTCATCGATAATCCCGAAGGCGGAAGCGGACCGTCGCCCATGCAGCTGGTGTTGATGGGAACGGCCGGCTGCACGGCCATGGATATCGTTTCGATCCTTCGCAAAAGGCGCGCGGCCTTGAGCAGGGTTCTGGTGAATATCCATGCCGAGCGGGCAGGGGAGCATCCGAGGCGCTACACCCGGATCGAACTCGAATACATCATCACCGGCCGCGGCATCAAAGAAAAGGATGTGGCCCGGGCCGTCGATCTTTCGCTGACTAAATATTGCAGCGCAACCGCCTCGCTGAATGCCGAGGTGACCAGCCGCTTCCGGATCGTCGAAGAATAGGCAGGGCCAGGTGGGCCGATATCTTCGTTGCGCTGCAGCGCCTACCCCGCTTCGGGCGCCAGGACCAGGGCGGTCCGGCACGGCAGGTACAAGCTGAGGCGGTGCGGGGGATGGTCGGGATGTTCTCCGATCAGGGTGAAATGCCGCACGGCCAGGTCGATGCGGCCATGCCCGCCGAAACAGGAATCGTCCGAATCGAGAATGACCCGGTAGCTGCCCGGCGGTGCCGGGAAGGCGTAATCGGTGAATGAGTTCACGGGATGGAAATTGAAGGCGAAGATCAGGCCGGCGCGTTCGAAAATCAAAACCTTGTCGCCGTTGTTGGCGCACAGCCGATTGGCCCAGGCGGCTGAGTAGACGCGCCGCTCCCGGACAAGCGCGATCATTGCCTGATCGAAACGGTCCAGAAAGCGGTATTTCAAATTCGGATCCTCTTTGAGGGGCCATTGCCGCCGCGCATAGTGATATGACCAGCCGTTGCCCGGCCGCGGGAAGTCGATCCACTCGGGGTGTCCGAACTCGTTGCCCATGAAGTTCAGGTAACCGGAGCCTGCCGTGGCCAGGGTGATCAGGCGGATCATCTTATGCAGGGCCACTCCCCGTTCGACCCGACAGGTACCGTTCCAATCGGCCATGTGATTGTAAATGTCGGCCCCGATCAGGCGGAATATCAGAGTCTGGTCACCCACCAGAGCCTGGTCGTGCGACTCGGCGTACGAAATGGTCCGCTCGTCATGGCGGCGGTCGGTCAACGCGCACCAGAGATCGTCCATGGACCAATCCTCATCGCGAACATCCTTGGTCAGCTTGATCCAGTAGTCCGGCACCCCCATGGCGAAGCGATAGTCGAAGCCGACGCCGCCCTCATCCCAGGGGCGCGCCAACCCCGGCATTCCGCTGACATCCTCGGCGATCGTGACGGCATCCGGCCGCAGGCCGTGAATCAGTTGATTGGCCAGCGCCAGATAGACCAGGGCGTCTTCGTCCACCTGGTCGCCGAAATAGTCGTCGTAACAGGTGAAGGCGCGCCCCAGGCCGTGATGCAGGTACAGCATGGAGGTGATGCCGTCGAAACGGAACCCGTCCACGCGGAATTCGTCCAGCCAGTAACGGCAGTTGGAGAGCAGGAAATGCAGCACCTGGTGCTTGCCATAATCGAACAGCCGTGAATCCCAGGCGATATGGCGCCCGCGCGCGCCGCCGTGAAAAAATTGATACTCGGTGCCGTCGAAGCGGCTGATGCCTTCGACCTCATTGTTGGCGGCATGCGAATGGACCAGGTCGATCAGGACCGCCAGTCCGAGCTCATGGGCCGCATCGATCAACGCCTTCAAATCCTCGGGCGTGCCGAAGCGCGAGGCCGGCGCGAAGAAACTGGAAACATGGTACCCGAAGCTGCCGTAATAAGGGTGTTCGGGGACGGCCATGATTTGAAGTGTGTTGTAGCCGGCGGCTTTGATGCGCGGCAGGATTTTTGCCGTGAATTCGGCATAGGTGCCCACGCGTTCCTCCTCCTGGGCCATGCCGACGTGCACTTCGTAAATCAGGGGCGGCTCCGGCGGCACCCGGAAATCGGCGCTGCGCCAGGCGTAGGGGGTTTCGGGACGCCATACCTGGGCGTTGAAAATCAGTGTGCGGGGATCCTGCACCACGCGCCGCGCCCAGGCCGGAATACGGTCGCCGGCCCCGTCTGCATATTCCACACGCAGGCGATAGAGGTCGCCATGCCGCAGCCGGTCGGCAGGCAGGCGGATTTCCCATACACCGTGGCCGTTGATGCACGAGAGGCCGAAGTCGAGCGCGGTCTGCCAGTTCGTCGAATGTCCCACCAGGTAGATCGCCCTGGCCCCGGGCGCCCACTCCCGGAACACCCACTCGCCGTTTCGGAAATGGAGGCCGAAGTAATCATGGCCCAAGGCAAAATCGGCCAGCCGCCCGCTGCCGCAGGTCAGGCGCAGCGCGGTTTCGTCAATGCGGGCGATGCGTCGGGCGATGGTCCCGGCATATGGTTCGAGATAGGCGTCGGTGGAAAGAAAGCGCGTCAGTCGTTCGCCGTCCGGTCGACTTCGCATCAGGCACCTTCCGTGTCACTTCCGTATCAGGCGATCAGCGGCCGTTCCAGCATCTTCTCATAGAGCTCGATGTATTGCCGGGCGTTGACTTCGTGGTTGAAGGTGTCCCGGCCCTGGCGCATGATGCGCGCCACCTGGCGTGCTTTGACCTCGGCGGGCAGGGCATGGAACGCCATGGCCTGGTCGATGGCCCAGGAAAGTCCGATCGAATCGTGAACCTGAAACAGGAAGCCGCTGCCCGAATCGCGGCTGACGTCCAACGGGCTCACAGTATCGTGGATTCCGCCGGTATCGTGGGCCACGGGGAGGCACCCATAAATCTGGCCGATCATCTGGGGCAGGCCGCAGGGTTCGAACAGCGAGGGCATCAGCACGAAATCGGAAGCGCCGTAAGCCATATGCTCCAGTTGTTCGCTGAAATCGCAAACGGCCACACGCTCGTGCAGGTTGTGAAAGCCGACGATATCCCGGAAGATACGCTGGTAGTCGCCGTTGGCCACGAACACGACCTGCAGATTGCACTGCCAGAATTTGGACAGTACCCGGAAGAAAATATCCGAAAGCAGCTGACAGCCCTTTTGCACGGGATCGAGCCGCGAAGGCCAGAAAAAGAGCGCCGCATCCGGATCTTCGTTCAGCCCGAGCATCTTCTGCAGCATCACTTTGTTGGCGCGCTTGGCGCTGGGGTGGTCGTCGGCCGCATAGGGTACCGGCAAATGGACATCGTCGACCGGGTCGAAGGCAGGGTCCGGTGCATTCAAGATTCCCGCCGCCACGCCCGCAGTGACCTTGTTGACCAGTTCGGTGCGCAGGTGCTGCTCGACGAAGGCGTGCCGGCCTTCGACAATCTCGTCCAGAAAACGGCGGCTCACCGTGTTGACGAAGTGGGCGGCGAAAACACCGCTGACCAGAAAATCGACTGGAATCGCATCCCGCACCTGATCGTAGTCTTCGCCGTACTGGGTGTAGTAAAGGTGGTGCCAGAAGTAGGCGGCGTCGATGCCGCGGTCTTCGATGTGGGCGAGCGTGGTCTTGACCGTATGAATGTTGTGGATCGTGAAAAGGCAGGGCACGCGCAGTTCACGGGCCATGGCCGGGATCAATCCGGTCATCCAGTCGTTGCAGTGAATCAGATCGGGCTGAACACGCGGGACGATGTTGTTGATCACCTCGCGCTGAAAGGCCAGCGCGATCTGGATGTTTTCCATACCGTAATTGGAATAGACCCGGTTGAGATAGAAGAAGGCGCGGTCCTCGGCCAAATGCACCCGGTCGTTCGGCATGACACGGCGCAGCAGCCGCTGCTCCTTGCGCAGGAACGGCGCCAGGCGATCCTGGAAAATGGCGCGGTAGTCGGGCAGCGCCACGTGCACATCGGCCCCCTGATGAAACAGCGCGCTGATCAGCGCCGCGGAAACATCGGCCAGCCCGCCGGCCTTGGCGGTCAAGAAATTGGCCAGACTGCCCATGCGATCGGGGAGGTAGGTCACTTCGGGCGTGACGATCAAAACACGCGGATTCTTACGTTTTTTTGCCATGGCAAACCGATCGATTCTGCATGTCGGGGCATCGTGCGGAGCGTAGCCCTGCTTCAGGCCCAGGTCAACAACCCGGGGGTAAACCGGATCCAGTCGTCGGAGCGCGGGACGACCCGCACCGTGAAGCCGAAGCGGCCTGAATTGGTGCAATTGACCCTGCAGCGATAGAGATAGGTGCCCCCGCCGCGGTTTTCGATCATCTCCATCGGTAGCTGGGAACCCTTCTCCAGTTCATCGATGCGCCTCAAACGACCGTAATAGAGTTCCACATCGACTTCACCGGGCAAGATGGCGCCAAGATGCACGATGGCGCTGACGTTGAATGAATCTTCTACCTGAAAGGGGCCTTCGCTGTCCCTTTCGGGCGGCTCGACCCGGATTTCGCCCCACAATTCACGCAGGCGCTGGTGCAGCACGCTCAGGCGCCTGGATTCGCGGGCATTGTCTTCCAGCAGTTCACGCCTGCGCTGAATGGCCGGCAGATAGAACCGTTCCTGGTACTCTCCTACCATGCGATGGCTGCAGAAGAAAGACATCGCCATCTTCATGGAGGATTTCATCTTTTTAATCCATCCCTCGGGCATCTTGCCGGCCGTGCGGCTGTAAAAAGTGGGTATGACGTCGGTTTCCAGCACATTATACAATGCCTGGCTCTCCACCATGTCCTGGTAGTTGGCATCGCTGTACTCTTCGCCGTTTCCGATTCGCCAGCCGTGTTCCGGGGCATATCCTTCGTTCCACCAGCCGTCCAGAATGCTGACATTCAAAATACCGTTGATGGCCGCCTTCATTCCCGAAGTGCCGCACGCTTCCAGGGGCCGGCGCGGCGTGTTGAGCCAGATGTCCACGCCCTGGACGAGAAAACGCGCGATCCCCATATCGTAATCTTCCATGAAAATGATTCGGTCGCGCAAATCGTGTTCGCGCGCGAACTGGACGATGCGCTTGATCAGCTCCTTGCCCTCGTTGTCCTGCGGGTGGGCTTTGCCCGCGAAAATGATCTGTACGGGTCTGGTTTGGGAGGTCAGGATGGCCTTGAGGCGTTCCGCGTCGCGGAAGATCAGTGCGGCCCGCTTGTAGGTTGCGAAGCGCCGGGCGAAGCCGATCGTGAGGACTTCGGGATTGAGGGCCGATTCGGCCATTTTCATCACCGCCGCCGGGGCGTTGCGGCGGCCCAGCTGGGCGGCCAGGCGTTCGCGCACATAGCTGATCAGACGGGTACGGCTCATTTCGTGCGCACGCCACAGCTCCTCGTCGTAGATCTCGTCGATGCGGTCGATGTTCTCCGTTTTGCGGCTGCAGAAGTGCCATTCGGGTCCAAGATAGCGCTCGAACAGCAGCACGATTTCCGGCGAGATGAAGCTGGAGATATGCACCCCGTTGGTGACATGGCGGATGGGTACATCTTCATGCGAGCGCTCCGGCCAGACGAACGACCACATCTGGCGCGCCACGCGGCCGTGCAGTTCGCTGACCCCGTTGAGAAACTGCGACATCCGCAGTCCGAGAATGAACATGGAGAACGGCCCGTGCGGGCCCTTGCCGTTCATTTGCCCCCAGGAGAGCAGCTCGTTTTCCGAAATCTGCAGTTCCGCGGCCAGCGAGCGGATATAGGGGCGCACCATTTCGACCGGGAATTCGTCGTGCCCGGCGGCCACCGGTGTATGGGTCGTGAATACGGAGGTGCGCGCAATCACTTCCAAGGCCGATTTCATGTCCAGATGGTGCCGCTTGATGAGCTGTATGAGCCGTTCGATATTGGCGAAGGTGCTGTGGCCTTCATTCATGTGACAAATCGTCGGCTCGATGCCCATCGCAGCGAGTGCGCGCATGCCGCCGATGCCCAGCAGAACCTCCTGGCTGAGGCGCACTCCGGGCTCGCTGTTATACAGCCGCGACGTAATTTCGCGAATACCGGCGGGATTTTCCAGTACGTTGGTATCGAGCAGGAAGAGCGGAATGCGGCCGACCATGATTTTCCATACGTCCGCCAGGATCGGACCCATGGGGCTCTCGACCGAAATGCGCAGGTCGGCGCCCATCTCGTTCTGCACCCGGAAGAGCGGCAGGTGGTAAAAATCGATTTCGGGGTAGGATTCCTGCTGCCAGCCCTGGGGGTCCAGAAACTGCCGGAAGTAACCCTGCCGGTACAGCAGCCCCACGGCCACCATCGGGATGCTCATGTGGGAGGCCGATTTCAGATGATCCCCGGCCAGAACACCCAGCCCTCCGGCGAACAGCGGCAGGCTTTCGTGAACGCCGAATTCCATTGAGAAATAAGCCACGCGCGTATCGGCGCCGTACGGTGTCCGGTCGTGGTCGATGGAGGCCAGCACGCGTTCCTTGAACTGCTGCTTGACGCGATCGAGGTGCGCGAGGAAACTGTCGTCGCGGGAAAGTCTTTCCAGCCGCTCCTGGGAGACACGGGTGACGAAGACGATTGGATTGCGTTCCGATTTTTCCCACAGGCGCGGGTCGATACGCCGGAACAGTTCGATGGCGTCCGGCTTCCAGGACCACCACATATTGCGGGAGAGGATGCCTAGAAAATTGAGAGACACCGGCAGTCGGGGAAAGACCTGATAGGTGTGTATCCGTTTCATTCAATAATCCTTCAAAGTAGCGGCGCATATCAATGCACCGGCAATGTAATCGAACCCCGGCGGGTTGTCCAGTTCGGAGAACGGGATGCTTGCGCCGCAGTCCGCTCCGCTGATCAATGCTGGAGGCGAGTGGAAAATCAGACGATCACGACCGAATTCTGGCAGTCGGAAAATCCGGAAGACACATATTTGTCGGCCGCATCGTCCGTGACCCACAATCGGTCGTCGATCACATATCGGTACTGGTACTCACGCCCCACGGGCAGGTCCACCGTGACGGTGAAGTCACCATTCTTCAACGGTTTCATGATGGTTTGATCGATGCGCCACGCGTTGAAGTCGCCGGCCAGAGCAGCCTTGCGTCCTTCCGCGGCGGTCGTTGCGGAAAGACGGAAGGTGACTTTACAGATGGGCTTGGATTTAAGATATTGCTTCTTGATGCTCATGCGTCCTCCTGATCCGATTTGGCCAAAGCCTTCGCCCGTTCTTTCTCCGATTTCCGAAGAAAAGATGATCGCAGGTGACGCCGCTGGGGGATAGTGGGCTTACGTCACGGGCCTTCAAAAAATCAGTTTCATGCTAACGCCCGCCGGCCGGTGCGTCAACCGCCCTTTGATCGGCACGCCGAAGCTCAAGCCGGCAGTAAGGGCGATTTATCCGCTCGAAACGGCGGGGTCTTCATCCCGCTCGGCAAAGTAATCGTGGATGATTCGCGCTGTTGCGCCCGGCTGTTCCATGGGGATCAGATGACCCGCATCCGGAACAAGCTGGTATCGGCCCGACGGAAAACGCGAAGCCGCTTCGCGCAGGTCGATGAAATTCCGGAGGTCGCTTTTCCCGCCCCCGAGAATCAGAACCGGGCAGGTTACCCTGGGTAATTCGGGCCATGGATCGTAATGCCGGTCTCCGGCAAACAAGGCGGCTTCCCGGGCGGGCGCACACGCCAGTCGAAGACCACCTTCGCCGTCGGTAACCATGCCGTGATCAATGTAAAGATTCAGAGCTTCTTCATCCCAGTCGGCAAACAGGGGTTTGCTTTTGAGGTATGCCCTGGCATCTGCCGGATCCTCCCACCGATTGCGTCGTTTCAGCGCTTTTTCAACCAGGGGGGCCGTTTCCGGCGCATGCGGCGGATGGTACAGGGCCGGCGGGAGAAATATCGGTTCGATGAGAACCATCGCCGCCGCATTCAGACCGAAAAGGGCCTCGGCCATGGTGGCGACGGTTGCCCCCATCGAGTGTCCCGCGACGAGCGGCCGTTCCAGCTTCAATTCACGGCAGAAGCGGAAAAGATCTTGGGCCAGCAGCTTCCACTGCAATCCCTCCTCCGGTTCGACGATACGGTGATCGCAGAAGTAGGGCGCGATAATCGTATAGTGGGGCGCAAGCCGGCGGGCGACAGGGTGCCACAGCCAAGGCTGGAATCCGTTGGCGTGCATGAGCAGCAGCGGCGGCCCGGTTCCCGAATAATAGAGGTAGGTCAATCGATGGGCATCGATGGTCTGTACGCGCTGGTTCGGATTCGGATGCATGTCGGCGGCGGTCCTTTTTATACGAGCCCGTATCAATCGGGTGTACAAAGCGGTAATGGTCTTTTTCATCAAGTCAAGCGCAGGCGGCCCGTTGGGCCCTTTACCGTTCCAATCAGGGACGCTGTGACCAGAAGGCTCAACCCGTCGAAGCCGGACGCGCTCGTGAGCACGCGGGCATTTTCGGTGTTCATGCAGACGATCGGAATTGTTGCCGGTTCATAAAGCAGCGTGCGCCTGACGCGTTTTCTCTTGACTATCGAAAAAAATAGCTGTTATTTAGCTACTATATCATTCTATTCGAAGTGATCGTCGTTCATCGTTTAAATCAATCCCAACATCCCGAAAGGAGGCTTCGATGGGCAATCGTAAGTCTGTACTGACAATCATCACGGGTATCTTAGCTGTGATCTTCCTCGTTGCGCCCGTCATGGCGCAGAAACCATCCCTGGACGCCTGGAAGCCGAATTTCGATCCTTCGGGGGCCAAATATGTCCTGATCGCTTCCAACGTTTCCCATCCTGCCATCAAGGGCACTTACAGCGGCTTTGCCCTGCGCGACGAACTCTGGAAACGCACCAACGGCCAGATCTTCGTCGATTATAAGCCCTTTTCGATGTTGGGAGGGGAAGTCGAAGTCCTGAATCAGCTGCAAATGGGCGCCATCCAGGGGATGTCGTGCAGTTCCGTTGCGTCCACCAACCTGGGGCCTCGATTCGGCATCGTCAATCTTCCCTTCCTGATCGATTCAAACGAGAAGCTGGAGAAATTCATCGCCAACAAAAAGCTGTTCGATCATTTTCTGATGGCCATGGATCATCAGGGCATCATGGCCCTGGACATCACGACCTACGGAAGCTACGGGTGGGCCAGCACGATCCCGATCAAGTCGATCGCGGACATGAGCAAAAACAAGTTCCGGATCGCGGAAGCCGCGGTCAACCAGCTCACCTACACCCAATGGGGCGTCAACCCGGTGCCGATGCCCTGGCCGGATGTTCCCATCGCCCTGAAGCAGGGCGTCATCACCGCCCTCGATCACACCGATCTGGTCTGCGACCTGACCAAGAAATTCGAAGTGGCCAAATATTTTACCGAAGTCAGCTATGCCAAGGGCCTGTTTATCTGGATATTCAACAAAAGCTGGGTGAACTCGCTCCCGGCGGACCTTCGTCAGACCTTCATTCAAACCGTTCACGATGTTTGCGCCGAATACCGCCAGCAGGGCGCCCGGCAGGAAGAGGAAATCAAGCAGAAGATCATCAAGGAAGGCATCCAGGTATTCAAGCTGCCGGAAAGTGAAATGGCGGTGCTCAGGCAAAAAGGAAACGCCGTGCACGAGAAGTATGCCGCCGAGATCAACAAACTCTACCCGGGAGACACCTACCGGCCGGGAAATTATCTCAAGGAGGTTCAGGACTTCGTCGGCTACAAACCGTAAGCCGATGGATACCCGATCCGGCTGCCGGAGTGAAATCGATCTGTTGCCAAAACTGTACGGGACCGATATTGTACCGCCGGGCGCATATGCTGACATGAAGTAATCAAAACCAGAATCAGGGGGAGAAGCAATCACTCCCCCTTTTTTTTGACACCACCGCATGCAAGGAACCGGGGATGCTTGGCAGATTACTCAAGTCGATCGATGGGGTTTTGACTTTTTTTGAAGACTGGACCTTGTTCATTTCTGTGCTGATAGCCCTGATCGCGCTGTTCTTCAACGTGATCCTGCGCTACGGTTTCAATTATTCTCTGGCCTGGTCCGAGGAACTGGTGCGCGAAGTGATTATCTACACCACCTTCATCGGCGCTTCGGCGGCGATCAAAAGACGCATGATGATCCGCATCGACGCATCGGTTCAGCTGATGCCCCGGCTGAAGATCCCCCTGACCTACTTCAGCAACCTGATGGTGTTGTTTTTTGCCGCGGTCATGATTTACTACGGCTGGATTATGGCCGCGCTGCAGGTCCAGACCTATCAGAAAACCATTATCATGGAGATCCCGCTGGTGTACCTGTATGCCATTCTGCCCCTGACCGGGGTGCTGATGGCCGTCAGAACCCTTCACATCCTTTACGAAGACACTGTAAAGCTGATCGGTAAAAAAGCATGACGGCAGCGGTGCGTGCGCCCGTCTCCAGGCTGACTCATCCGAAAAGGAGAATTCTTCCGAATGGAAACCAGTGATATCATCATCATGTCGATCCTGCTCGGATGTATGGCCACCTATGTACCGGTGTTCATGTGCCTGTTCTTCACCGCCCTGGTCGGGTTCGTGCTGTTTACCAATCTTCCGATACTGCTGCTGGTGCAGACGATGTTCCGCAGCATGGACAACTTCGCCCTCGTCGTGGTGCTGTTTTTCATCCTGTGCGGCAACATCATGACCGCCGGATCGATCGTCAAGAAGCTGATCGCCGTGGCCAACGCCCTTTTAAGCTGGCTGCCGGGCGGGTTGGGCATGGCCGGCGTGGTCGCCTGCGGACTCTTCGGCGCGATTTCGGGCTCCACGGTGGCCACGGTGGTCGCCCTGGGCGGTTTCATGATTCCGGCGCTGAAGAGCAACGGGTACCCGGAAAAATATTCCATCGGCCTGATGACCACTTCGGGCAACCTGGGCGTGATCATTCCACCCAGCATCGGAATGATTCTGTACAGCATGATCAGCAACGTCTCGCTCGAAGGCCTCTTTCTCACGGGATTTCTGCCCGGCATCATGATCATGCTCGGCGTATGCGGCTACACCTATCTCTTGTTCTACAAGAATACCGTGATCGTTCGCATGCCGCCCCCGGACTTCAAGGGTACCCTGGCGGTGCTGAAAGAGGGGTTCTGGTCGCTCATGCTGCCGCTCATCATTTTCGGCGGCATTTTTTCCGGGGCTTTTACGGCCAACGAAGCCGCGGTCGTCGCCTGCGTCTATGCCTTCATCGTGGAGCTGTTCATCCACAAGTCCATGAAGCTCAAGCAGGTCAAGGAAATCGCCGTCAGCTCGGCAATCACGTCGGCCTCTTTGCTGATCATCGTGGCCGGAGCGACAACGTTCGGCCGGCTGCTCACCCTCGAGAGCATCCCGGGCCGGATCACCGAGGCGGTCCTTGCCGCGATCAGCTCTCCTGCGGCATTCATTTTCGTGATGAACATCCTGCTGCTGTTTGTGGGCATGTTCATGGACATCATCTCGGCGACGATGATTCTGGGGCCCGTTTTTTTGCCGATGCTGAATGCGTTCGGCGTGGACTGGCTGCATTTCGGATTGATTCTGACCGTCAATCTGGCCATCGGGTACTGCACCCCGCCGATGGGCGTGAGCCTTTACATCGCCGGCTCCATCGCCCACCGCGACCTGATTTATGTCTCCAAGGCGTGCCTGCCTTTCATCGCAATCCAGATCGCGGTTCTGTTGTTTTTGAGCTACCTTCCGGATGCCGTGCTGTGGCTGCCGCGCGTCATGGGTTTTGTAAGGTGAACTGGAACGGGCAAGACTTACGCCCGGTCAGGAGATCCCGAAGCAGAGCCACTTGAACGATTTTCGCATCCGGTCGGAAACCTGGGCGCCGATTCGGCCCATGAACAGATTCTCCGGTTTCAAACACAGGTTGGGCTCGTTGGTCTGGAATTCGCGGAATCCTTGCGCGCTGAACAGGTCGATGAGCATATTGCGGTACTGCTGGGCGGTCAGGCGGGTTCCATCCAGGTCCCATGTCCAGGAATACCCCACCATGTACACGATCATCTGCTCGAGCCGCGGATGGGTCAGGAGCATGGCCAGTATATCTTGAGCGATCTTGTGCCCGCGCCATCCCCGGCCGACCTCGATCGCCTTGACTTCCATCATGGCCCCGGGTCCCAGGTCCGCCCAACGTTCATCCGGCTCCGGAAAAGCCAGAACGCCGAAGCCGATGATCCGCCGGTCCGGGGTCAGCGCCAGCGTCACATTCGTTCCCTCGAGCGCGGCAAAAGCCTCCAGGGTCGAACGTTTGGTGAAGATCGATTTGTACTGGGGGTAGGACTTGAACTGGGGGTCGAAATGATAGGATCGGATTTCGGCGGGCGTGCTGAAGGCCCGCACATGAATATCGCCGATATCCGTTGTGCGCTGAATCATGTTGGCGGTTGAACGAACCAATGGCTCACTCTGCGGCTGCATCCAGATTTCGGATCGTCACGTCCGGGTATCGGAATCTAATAATCGCCCCAGCCTTTATGCAAATGTTTAATCATGATCACCATGTCCCGGCGATTGCCCTCATGATCCCGGGCGTAGTCCATCAGCACGCCGCCCTTGAAAAAATCCAGTTTATGCGCCGCTTCAATGGCGCTGTCTTCGATGCCGGCCACAAGGTCGGTGCGGACCACCTCGAGCCCCTTGTCCATGGCCAACTGGATCAGGTCCAGCATCAGCCAGGTTCCAAGGCGTTGACGGCGGAAATCGGGCAGTACGACGATCCGAAGCCGCCCCACATGCCGCGTCACGCCGAATCCGCGCACATGCAGGCTGCCATGTCCGACAATCGATGAGCCGCAAAGCGCCACGATCGAATCCACGAAGCCGCTGTCCAGTCCGTCGAACCAGCGCTGCAGGACATCCGGGTCGGTCGCATCGTAGCGCATGTACCACCGGTCTGCGGCAGGGATTTTTTCATAGAATCGCGCCAGCAGTTGCTCGTCGCCTGCCGCCAGGCGGCGGATAAGCGCTTCTTTGCAGTTTTTCAGCACGCACTCCTTCGGATATCTCACACCCCGTTCTCCTTTCGGCGACCGAGGGCCGCCCCGCGGGCGGGCGCGCAACGGCACACGTCGCGGCCCGATTACCGATCCGATACGATGATGTCTTCAAAAAGGCTGCCCCACCGACCATCTTTTTTATTGACTAAATTTTAAAATGGCTATTAAATAGCTAATATATAACTTAAAAGCAAATGAATTCTGTTTAGTTTCTTTTTTCCCCATGAACCTCATTCCGCTGACTGACCATGCGCCTGCAGCGGAACATGGCCGTCTGAAATCAATTGCCGACGGACAACCAGCAAGGATGACGAAAAATGCATAAACTCCTCAGCGGCACGCCCGGTCAAAGAATGTGGTTGCTGGGCAACGAGGCCATCGCGCGCGGCGCGTTGGAAGCCGGAGTGGCGTTCGCCACGACCTACCCGGGAACTCCATCATCGGAGATCTCCCTCAACCTTTTTCAAATATCCCGGGAATGCGATCTCTACTTCGAGTACAGCACGAATGAAAAAGTCGCCCTGGAAGTTGCCGCAGGTGCCGCGAATGCGGGCCTGCGCAGCATGTGCATGATGAAGCACGTGGGCCTGAACGTGGCCGCCGATCCATTGATGACGCTGGCTTATGTGGGCGTACGGGGCGGGCTGGTGATCCTGACCGCCGACGACCCGTTCATGTTTTCCAGCCAGAACGAGCAGGACAACCGCTATTACGGCAAGCTGGCCGGTTTGCCTGTCGTGGAGCCTTCTTCGGTGGAGGAAGCCCGGCAGATCGTCGCGTACGCCTTCGATTTGTCCGAGGAACTGCGCGAGCCGGTGATTCTGCGCACCACCACCCGCATCAATCACTCCAGCGCATTGGTGCCGATCGGCGAAATGCGGCCGCGCCGCACGAAAGGCTATTTCAAAAAAGACCCGCTGCACTATGTCACGGTGCCGGCCGTATCCCGCAAACTGCATGTCACGCTGCTGGCCAATTTGAAGCGCGCCGCCGCGCTGGCCGAAAGCGCTCCGCTGAATTTCATCGAGGGCGGCGGGGACTGGGGCATCGTGTGCAACGGCGTCAGCTACAATTACGTCTCCGATGCGGTGCGCGATCTGGGCGTCGCCGAAAAAACGAAAATCCTGCGGCTGGGCTTTTCGCACCCGCTGCCGGTGGGCCTCGTGACAGGATTCCTGCAAGGGTGCTCGCGCGTCCTCGTGGCCGAAGAGGGCGAGCCCTTTCTGGAAGAGGCGGTCAAAGCCGCGGCCCAGGACGCCGGCCTGACCCTGAAAATCGCCGGCAAGGGCGAGGCTCTTTTTTCGCGCCTTTTCGAGCTTGAGCCGGCCATCGTAAGGCGGGTGATCGCCGAGTATTTCAACATTCCCTATACGCCTCCGGAAAAAGTCGATCTTGCCGACCTTCCGGCGGTTCCCCCGCGTCCGCCAAACCTGTGTGCCGGCTGTTCCCATCGGGCCACCCTATACGCGGTCAAAAAAGCGGCCGAGGGCCTGGATACCATTCTGCCCGTCGATATCGGCTGTTACACCCTCGGATTCATGCCGCCGCTGAACATGGGAGACTTTCTGATCTGCATGGGCTCGTCCGTCAGTTCGGGGTGCGGTTTCGCGCGCGCGACCGATCAGAAGGTGATCTCTTTTATCGGAGACTCCACCTTTTTTCACTCAGGGATGACCGGGCTGGTCAACGCCGTATACAACAACCACAACCTGACCCTTGTCATTATAGACAATGGAACGACCGCCATGACCGGACATCAACCCCACCCCGGAGTGGATATGTCCGACTTCAAGCGTTCCGGATATAACCGTGTGTCGATCGAATCGGTGGTCCGGGGCATCGGCGTCGAACACGTTACCTTGATCAAGCCCTACAAAGTCAACAAAAGCATCGCGGCCATCCGGGAGGCCCTGCAGTTCAATGGGGTTTCGGTCGTCATCGCTCAGGAACCCTGCACCTTGTACGCCAAAGGTCTTGGCCGTCTCAAGGGACGCGCCTTTCAGGTAAGCGAGCGCTGCAAAAACCATCGCGACTGCATCAACACGCTTGCCTGCCCGGCCTTTTACATCGAAGGCGGCGCCGTCCGCATCAATGCGGACAGTTGCGTGGGCTGCGCGGTGTGCGCCCAGATCTGTCCTGAAAACGCGATCGTCCCGCTCAAATCGTCATGAAGAACGCCGAAACCCGCGTTTGGTGCGGTTTGCCAACCCCAGGAAATGGATGAATCAATGGATACCACCCGGTTAATCATTGTGGCAGTCGGCGGCCAGGGCAACCTGCTGGCCTCCAAAGTGCTTGGCGAGGCGGCGCTGCTGGCCGAGGTGCCGGTACGCATGAGCGAAATCCACGGCATGGCACAGCGCGGCGGCGTCGTCGAATCGGCCATTGTTTTCGGCGAAGCGCGCAGTTCGATCATCAGCGACGGCGAAGCCGACGTGCTGGTCGGTTTCGAGCCGTCGGAAACGTTGCGCGCGCTGAACAAATGCAAAACGGACACGGTGGTCATTACCAATATGGCGCCCCTGCCGCCTTTTACGGTCGCCATCGGCAAAGGCACCTACCCGGACCTGGCCCGGCTTCCGGAACAAATTCGCTTGCGGACGCGCAGGTTGATCGCCGTCGATGCGGCCGACCTGGCCAAACAGGCCGGCAGCCTCATGGCGCTCAACATGGTGCTGCTCGGGGCGTTGCTGCAGTCGGGCACCCTGCCGGTGAGCGCCGATCAGGTGAAAACGGTGATCCGCACCAAAACCCGGGAATCGTTTGTGGCGGTGAACCTGAAAGCGTTCGAGCTGGGATTTGAGGCAGCATCCCGGATATCTTCATAGCCGTGCCCTGCCGCGCCCGGGCGGGG
>JAEYRZ010000101.1 GCA_023435265.1 Pseudomonadota bacterium | reverse complement strand
CCCCCCCCCCCCCCCCCCCCCCCCCCAATAAAAAAGGGGCATCCCCTTTTCAGAGAATGCCCCCGTGATTTCGGGTGGACTAGATTACGGTCACATTGACGGCCGAGGGGCCTTTTTTGCCCTTCTCGATCTCAAAGGTCACACGGTCACCCTCTTTGAGCGACTTGAACCCGGTCGCATTGATAGCTGAATGATGCACGAACACATCCGGGCCGTCTTGTTGTTCGATGAAGCCGAACCCTTTTTTGTCGTTGAACCACTTCACAGTTCCAGTAGCCATTGATAACACCCTCCTTTCTATAAAATTCTCATAGTTTCAAACTGGAGGGTGCCACTTGTACGGCTGGATCTTCCTTCAGAGAAACCGGCCCACCGCCCTGTGGACCTTTATTGATTGAGAAGATAATAATTCGATGAATTCTCAAAAGCAAGCATGATTTTAACTGTCGGCCGACGATCGGGTGAACATGACCCCGATGCTGTTGCCCCTGCGCCAGGCGACCTTGCTCGTGAGAATCAGGAAGTCGGATTTGCGCTGATTCAGGATGGTCAGGATCAGTTCTTCGCCCGCCTTGACGGGAAATTCATCTGCGGTTTCGATGTAGGCGCCGCCCCGGCTCAGGTTGTGCAGGCATCCCGAGGAAAGATGTTCGTAATTGTCCAGGCCGACATTCAGGGAGCAGGGTTTGCGTGCGAAGCGCCTTCTTTCTTGCTGCGCGGCGGCTTTCATGGCGGTTCCTCCAGGGTTCAGGGTTTGTTTTCTGTTGTATCGCCTCCCGGAAGCTAAACTTGAACCAGGCGGACGAATTATTTCGATGGAATTTCGCTCGCCCGCCGGTCGGCCGGGCGGCTTCGGGATCGATCGCGGTTTTTACATCATCCACCGTATTGCCTTTGTCCGGCCGCGTTATTACTCAAAGAGAATCCCGGAGGGTTCAACCGGTCAACCCTATCAGCCACAGGAGGATCAATGCCATCCACACAGCAGTTGGAGCACCCGGGGACTGCGCCTGCGCCGGTCATCCACGATCATGGCGGTAGGCGCCGCAACCCGGACCGTCGCCGCTATACTTCGCGATCGTATTTTCCCGAACGGCGCGCCACCCGTTTCAGGCGCAGCGAGGATGATCGGCGTAAAAGGCGTCAGTACCCGAGCGCCGTATCCCATGAGCGGCGGATTGGCGCACAACTCTCCTTCCGAATCGTCGCATGAAGGTATTCATCACGGGCGGTTCGGGTTTCGTGGGCCGTCACCTGCTCGACCGTCTTCTGGCCGATGGGCATCATATCACGGTGGTCGGGCGCCGGACGCGGCCGGACCTGCCGGAGCATCCGCTGCTGAACTATCTTTCGGCCGATACCAGCAGGCCGGGGAGTTGGCAGGCGGTCGTCCCGGATCATCAGATCGTGATCAATCTCGCGGGAGCATCGGTGTTCAAGTACTGGACCGAGCGCTACAAGCAGGAGATATACGCCAGCCGCATCCTGACGACCCGGCATCTCGCACAGGCGCTGCCGCACGCGCCCGTGCTCTTCTGCAGCGGTTCGGCCGTAGGATATTATGGAGACCGCGGTGAAGATATCCTGACGGAGGAAGAAGCGCCAGGCGATGACTTCCTTGCAAAGGTGAGCCGCGACTGGGAGCAGGAAGCCGGTGCGGCCGAAGCCAGGGGCGCCCGGGTGGTGTTGACCCGCTTCGGGATCGTGATGGGTGAAAACGGAGGCGCTCTGCCGCTGATGGTATCGGCCTTCCGCAAATATGTGGGCGGCGCGCTGGGCAGCGGACGGCAATGGTTCCCCTGGGTGCACATCCGGGACCTCGTGGCGGCGTATCAATTCATCGTCGATCACGCCGAGGTGCGTGGCGCGGTCAATTTTTGTGCGCCCAAGCCGGTGCGCAACCGCGAACTGACCCACGCCCTGGCCCAAAGGCTCAACCGGCCCGCATTTCTGTCTCCGCCCGCTTTCGGCGTCAGACTGGTGCTGGGAGAACTTGGTGCCAGCCTGCTCAACAGCCAGCGGGTCGTACCCGCCAAACTTCAGAAATTCGGCTTTAAATTTCAGTTCCCGACCTTCGAATCCGCACTCGACGATCTCATCAACGGATGATCCGGCCGCGAACGGCCCGCCCGCTGCTGATCAAACGTGCACCTCGCTTTCGGTGCGACAGGGCGCTGCGGAATGTCCATTGCACGCCAGCCATTCCCGGGCCGTCTCGATATCGTCACCCGTGATTTCGTGGCCGGCGTCCATTGCGCTCAGCGTGACCCGCGCCCCGGCCGTGCGCAACACTTCGACCAGGCGCCGGGTGCTCTCGGCTGGAATGAGTTCGTCGAATCGTCCACTGAGGATCAGCACCGGTTTGGCCCCAAGGTCCGGCAGGGGCGGGTCCTCGAGCGGCAGCATGGGGCGCAGCAGGATTGCGGCGGCGAACGTTTCGGGATGGCGGAAGAGAATCGCCGCGGCCATGTTGGCGCCGTTGGAGTAACCCAATGCGGTGAGCATTCGCGGATCGCGTCCGTGCCGCGATGCGCCTTCGATCAGAAAAGCAGCCAGCTCCTTTGCCCGCAGGAGAATATCCGCCTCGTCGAACATGTTCGGCGCCAGGCGTTTGAAAAACCGGGCCTGACCGTTTTCAAGTACTTCTCCGCGGGGACTCAGAATGGCGCTGCCGGGCGCGACGCGTCCGGCCGGAGCGATCAGGTCGTGCTCGCTGCCGCCGGTTCCGTGCAGGGCGACAAGGGTGCCGCCGCCGTCGGAGAGCGGGGGCGGCGCTTCGAACCGATGAACGAAAGGCCTGGCCCGCAGCCAGGGCAGGCGGGCCTGAATCTCCTCGCGCAGCGTTTCGTACCGCGGGGGCAGCATCAACCGGCGGCCCAGATGCTCCGGCGCTTCATCCCGGGTAAAGCCCGGCGGGTCGGTGGCGATTTCGAACAGCACGCCGCCCGGAATGCGGAAATAAATCGATTTGAAGTAGCTGCGGTCGATCACCGGGGTAACGGCGACACCGGATTCGCGCAGGCGGCCTTGCCAGCGCCGCTGGTCGGCGTCGTCCTGCGCCCGGAATGCGATGTGGTGGACGGTTCCGCCGCCGGATCGGCCGGCCGGGGCCTGGGGATCGATGATCAGATCCAGAAAAGCGCCCGGCCCGCCGCGGCCGGCCATAGCATAACGTCTGCGGCGGCCCTGCCGCTCGACGAGCGTGAGCCCCATCAGCCCGGCGATCAGTTCTTCGTTCGCCGGCAATTCGTTCAGCGTGGCCGTGGCGGAATGAAATCCGCGGATCGAGCCGCCGTCCGGTGGACGCACACTGTAAGCGGCGTTGGAGCCGATCAACTCGAGGGCCAGTCCGTGCGGATCGGCGAAGCCCAGTACCGGTTCGCCGAAGCGCGTCTCACGCCGGACGGCAATGCCGCCGGTGCTGAGCCGCTGAAACCAGGCGTCGATGGCATCGGGCGGCACGGCAAAACCGATGGCCGTCACCATCCCCGCGCCGGGACGTCCTTGGGGCAGACGCTCCCAGGGGAAAAAAGTCAAAATCGTACCCGGCCGCCCTTCATCGTCTCCGTAGTAAAGGTGATAGGTGAAAGGGTCGTCGAAATTGACGGTCTGCTTGACCAGCCTCAAGCCCAGCATGTTTTCGTAGAAAGACAGGTTCTCTGACGCCGAGGATGTCACGGCGGTGATATGATGTATACCGCTGATGCGGCCTGCTTCGTTCATGGCGCCTCCATGCTGCAATGACATCGGCCCGGGATGGGGCCGTCGATCAACGCTTCTCATGAACAGCACGATGTCAAGCCGGAGCCGCACGCTTCGGCGGGATGCGCTGGCCAAACGGTGATCCTGACTTACACTTTGCCTGTGACCGAAGAGGAGGTGAAGGTGCATGAAAATCATGATCATCGGTGCCACGGGGACCATCGGCAAGGCCGTCGCCGAATCGCTCTCCGATGCGCATGAAATCATTCGGGTGGCGCGGCACAGCGGAGATTACCGGGTAGACATCGCTTCCAAGCCTTCTATCGAGAAGCTGTTCCGGGACGTCGGAACGGTAGAGGCCGTGATCTGTGCTGCGGGGCTGGCCAAATACGGTCCGCTGATCGACTTGAAGGACGAAGACTTCGCGCTCGGATTGACCAGTAAATTGATGGGCCAGGTCAATCTGGTGCGTGTGGGCTGGGATCATGTCGCCTCCGGCGGTTCCTTTACCCTGACCAGCGGAATTCTGAGCCACTCGCCCGAGCCCGGCAGCGCCGCCATCAGCCTGGTCAACGCCGGCCTGGAAGGCTTCGTCCGTGCCGCAGCGCTGTCTATGCCGCGCGGCCAGCGGATCAACGCCGTCAGCCCGGGATGGGTCAAGGAGACGCTGGAGGCCATGGGCCGTGACAGCCGGGGCGCCCCGCCCGCCCGTCAGGTCGCGCAGGTCTACCGGCAGAGCCTCGAGGGGCGGCATAACGGGGTTATCCTGCCTGCCCGAATATCGGGACGTATGGAATCGCCGGATTGGTCGATTTGAAAACGGAAGATTGCGTCGGCCAGGTAGATAAAGCAGATAAAAAGGAGAATAGCATGAACGAGCAAAAAGAGACCAAGGCCCAGGAGCGCTATGTGTATGTCAAGGACCGCGAGGGAACCGAATACGTGTGCCGCCTTTCAGATCTCAAACGGCCGGATCAACTTACCGACGAAGAAAAAGAAAAATGCATGATTCCTCCCGGTGACGCCTGATCCCCCATCGAGCGAACCCGGGCGCAACAGTCGGCGCTCAGGCGGCTGCGCCCTGCACTTGCGCCCGGGCGCCCCGACATCTACAGACCAGGCCCTATTTACGGCATACCGTCGGACTTCCTACGCTTATATAAAGAGATTATTGAACGGAGGTTCAGGCATGCAAACAAGATTGACTGCTGTTTTATTGATTGTCGTCATGGCATTCATCGGGTGTGAAACGGTCACCGAAACGGCCCGCGAAAACCCGGGTGCCGCTGTGGGCGCCGGCGTCGGTGGAGCCGCGGGAGTCGTTCTGGGCGGTAGCACAAAGGGCAGGATCGTGGGCGGATTATTGGGCGCACTGGTGGGGGGCGCTGTCGGTCATTATGCGTACGACCGCCGTCAGGACCGCGACGAGACCGCGGAAAAGTATGACTACACCCCCACAAGCGGAACCAAGCTGGAAATCGAGGGGGCCTCGGCCGAACCGCAGAAGGTACGCCCGGGAGACTCCGTTGAAATAAAAATGACCTATGCCCTTTTGAGTCCATCCGAGCAAGGCCAGACCGAGATCACCGAAATCCGGGAGATCACCCGCGACGGCGAAACGGTCGGCCGCCTGGAACAGGTCGTGAGCCAGGAGGACGGAACCTATACGACCACCGTGCCCATTCAGTTGCCCGAAAAAGCCGAAGCCGGTACATACCAGGTGAAGACGACGGTAAAGGCCGGCAATGAGTCGGCCCAGGAAACGACCTCGTTCACGGTGGGCTGATCGGTGCCCGAGGCTAATGCTGCGTGCCGCATACAGCGTGAGATGCAGCGTGAACGGGCCTGATTCTTAGGCGGATGCCTTGCCGGGGAGGGCGCCCCATGCTATCAGGCCCCTGGACATTTCAACGCAGGGGAGCATGGTGGCTATATCCCGGCGCGCGCCCGCCGCGGCGCGCAAATCCGCAAAAAGAAGACCTGCAGGGTGGCGCAATG
>JAEYRZ010000087.1 GCA_023435265.1 Pseudomonadota bacterium | reverse complement strand
GTCGATGTCCTCCCAGGCGCTGGTTTCGGTCGGGCGGGGCGGGGCTGAAGCGGCAGCGGTGGGCATCGGCAAGGCCGAAACCGCAGCTTGGGGCGATGGGATGCGGTCCGCGCGGCTGCGCCCGACGGTCACCGACTTGGCCCGATTGCGCGGAAACCCTTCGCTGTTTTGACCATGGCTGATCCCGTAGCGATAGGCGAATTCGTAATAGAAGACCAGATCAAGAAACGGCTGAAAGGCGTCTTCGATCTTCGGCAACCGGAACACTTGACCGCGACTGAAGGTCCCGACCGTCTCGCGCTGCGGGCCCTCACAGGTCAGCGTGATGAACGGGACGCCGCGCTTGTGCAGCTGCTCCATCACCTTTATGGCGGCAGGCAGGTAGGCATCGGCCGTGGCATTTACCAGAACGAGATTACGGGCGTGCCGGACGGCCGCCCATTCCGTGGGCAGATCGTGGAAATCGATCGCCCGGCTCACCGATGTCCAGCTGGTCTCTTCCAGCTTCAGGGCGGCTTCCCGACCTGTGCCGGTTTGATGAACGGCGTCGATCATAAGGCAGGTCACCGCATCCGCATATGCAGCCGCCATTCGGTTGCAAAAGGCCGCCATGTCCGGGTCGGCCTGCAGCGCTCGGATCCGGTCGGGCAGACGTCGCAGTGCGGCTACGATCGCCGCGACACCCGAATGGTTCTGTTGGTAGTACGCCAGCCAGGCGGCCAGCACACTCAGGCTGAAGTTCAGGCAGAAGGTGCTTTTGACCGCCGCCACCGTTACCTCTTCTCCGCTGAGGCACTGGATCAGGCCACCGCTCTTGGCGACCATCAGCGACAGGTCGGCGAACTTTTTTTCCGTTACCGCCACGGTTACGACGTTTTGCCGGACGAGCATTTTGGCGAGTTCTACCATGTCGGCGGTGGTGGCTGACCAACTGATCAGTACGACCAGATCGCGTTCAGTGCTGACGAAGCGGCTGAGTGGATGGAGGTCCGCCGGTCGGGCGGCAATGACTTCGAATCCGGGAAGATACTGTCGGAAGATCGTTCGGGCGATCAGCGCTACGTGATAGGAGGTTCCGCAGCCTGCCAGCACGATGCGGCGCAAGTGTTGGAGCTGATTGCCGTAGCGGCGCTCGAAAAGCTTGTGGTTGAGGTCCAGTTGCGGGCATGCGACTTCCTCGGGCAGATAGGCGCGCAAAATATCTTCCAGCCGCCCGGGAATCTCTCTCTGGTGGGAGACAAACAGGGATTCATACAGGTCGCGCCGCACATGGGACGGTTTCAGGGTAGTGACGATCGGATCGAGATCCTCTATGGGCTGCAGATCGAGATCCGTCAGAACGATCGCGCGCTCAACCGCTCCGCCGCGTACAACGGTTTCGATGCATGCCAGACGGCTTTCATCTTCAAGAGGGAAGATTTCGACACCAAAGTCAGCATACAATCGGTCTTCCGAGTGCGCGAGCTGCCGCTGGAGCGTGTCGATGTCCTTGCGGGGCGCTCCCTCCGCCCGCATCTGCGCAGTAATCTCTTCACAACGCTGTAGCTGCTTTCGCAGCTGCCGGCTGCGTTCGAAAATCAATTTCTGGGGAAAGAGGCCAATCGCCGCGTTGATGTCCGACACCACCATGACATCGTGGTTGTCACGGCGGCGCACGATGAATATCGGGCGGTTGTGACCGGCCACATAGAGCCGGCGGACAGAAACGCGGCTGATGCCGGTCACGGCGATCTGACCGTCGCGCTGAGTCAATTGCCGTACGGCGGCCACAAAAGCCTGGCAGTCCAGATCCTCCGGCGTTCGGCTGCGCACGGCGTGATACATTTGGTAATCGATGGATTGGCTGCCGATGGAGTAGCGGGTGAGCTCGCGCTCGTTCTGGATGCGGATCGATTCGTAGCGGTGCTGCGCATCATGGAGAATTCGGTAGTAATGACCCCATAAGAGGGCGATGTACTCTCCCGAGTTTTCACTTCGAAGGCGCAGGCCTGCCACCTGCCTTAGATAGCGGCTCAGTTGGGCTTCCACTTCGCTGTCGAATTGCCCGTTCACCACGATGGCGCGCTGGCGGGTATCGTCCAGAAAAGGATGGCAGTTGGCGAGCGTTACTGGAGACTGAAGCGCCCAGCGACCGTGAGCGATGATCGGCGTCGCGAGCAGTCGCAGGCTCAGGGCATCGGTGACACCCGGTTCGATGGATATCCCGTCGGCCGGAGGCCTTGGATCTGCGGCGATGGCGGGCAGGACCCAATCTTCCTGTAGTGCCTGCAGCGCGGCCGAGGCCGCTCGCCCAAAGAGGTTGGCCGATTTCTCGAGCAGGTAGATATGCTGCCAATCCAGGGGGCCCAGCGCTGAGCGTCCGGTCCACGTGCGGTCGAGCAGCGCATCCATACGCTCCCGCAGACCGGGTGTAGCGGGCAGCCCGGCCAGCAGGGCTCCGTCCAGCACCCGGAAGGTACCCCGGACGCCGTCGCGATCGTAATCTTCGGGCACCGCCAGAGGGCAGTCGGCCAGCGCATGCCAGAGCGCTGCCCAGGCCTGGGGATTCCAACAGGGGTGCTCCCCATGGAGCGGGCTGTTGCGGGCCGCCAGGATACCTTCCATGACCTGGTCGAAGAGCGCCAGCAGTTCATCCGGGGCGGTCTTTTTTGCCGTTCCGTTGTCGGCATTTGCAAGGTACTGCGAGAGGGCGCGGCGATACAGGCTGTGGACGGCTACCGGGGAGAGATCATAGGCATGGACCAGGTGTTCGACGCATGCGGCAAGTTGCTCGGCGGTAGCAGACCGGAACACCGGCATCGGATCCGTGGTCCCGCAGGCACCCGGGTAAAGCCGCCGGGCCGTTTCGGCAGGCAGGGCCACAAGGTCGTCGAAACCCCACGGAGCGGGCATATCGCCGGTCTTCGGCAGGCCTTCCAGCGCCAACAGCTCGCGCTGCCACTCGGCATGTGCATGTGAACCCGCCAATGCGCGGCCGAGCGTCACCGCCTGCCTGGCGCGGTCCGGGTAGGCCGGAATCTCGACCAGACGGTCGATGAATTCCCTGACGGCGCCCAGCGATTTACGGGTTCGAATCGGCTCGCATTCGTCGCCGAAAAGTCCGATGCCGGTACTGTCGGGCGCCCGGTACGTGATGGCGGACATGCCGGTCAGGACACGCGTCAAATGGTTCCCGGCTCCGCCGAAATAGGCTACGATGCCGCACATAAAGTCCTCTGGATCGATTCAGGGGGTAGGGTGATGCGCGCGCGGACGGCAGCAGCGCACGATGAGCGGCCACAGGTTTTGCTCACCGTCAAGGGTCCAGATGCAGTCCGCCAGTTCGGCCGTGCGGGCGGGCCCCAGGACGGGCGCTGCCAGCCAGGTGAACTTGCCTTCCAGTTCTGCGTCCGTGGGCAGCGTGTCGGGAGCCTCCCAGCGGGCTTCCATGCGGCCGGAGGTGTACCGCCTTGCGTCCCGGGTCTCAACGATGACCTCGGCATAGGTTTTGACGGGAAAGGCGCATTCATACTCCGCAGCAGCCTCGGTGGAAATTCTTGAAAGCAGCGCGCTCAGATCCGGATCGAAGATGCGGGGCGGCAGAACCTGCCGGGGACCCACTTCTCCGTCCAGCAGGGCGGCCGCCACCGGAAAAGCGATATTGTACTGGGCTTGCTCGGTGTTGTCGGGCCGCCTACGGCTCAGCGTGCAGGCAGCCTCGAAGGTCCGGATGCGGATGGATTGGATCGCGTCTGCACGGATACGGTGGTCGCGCTGGATCTTAAGGGCGCCGTCCACGGCCGGCTGGGCCCAGCGACAGGCAGCATAGGGCTTGAAATACAGCTCACGGATCTGCCAGTCGGTGCCCAGGGCCTGAATCCATTCCGGTTCGGGGGCCTCGGCGAAGAGAGGTTCGATCCCGGTAAAGCCCTCGCGCGCCATCAGCACGGACATCATGGCCACCATGGCCCCCCAGCCGATGCTGTCCTTGCCCATGCTGGGCGTTGCGATGCCCTTCATCATGGGGGCGATGGGGGCATGGTATTCGGCGGCGCCCAGGGCGTTGCGAAGCGTTTCCGCATCCAGTCCGAGAAGTTTGCCCGCTGCGGCGGCTCCGGCGACGGCGCCCCAGCTTCCGGATGAATGATAGCAGGTGTAGGTGGCATGACGAATGCGGCCGGCGCGGATGCCGATCTCATAGCCCACCGCAAGGGCGGTCAGCAGATCGGAGCCGCGGCGCTCAGGGACGAGTTCCGAGGCTGCCAGCAGCACCGGCAGCACGCAGGCGCCGGGATGTCCCTTGATCAGGCGGTAGCCGTCGTCGATATCCAAAGCGTTCCCGGCGAATCCGTTGGCCAGCGCTGCGCCGG
The DNA here is from genome assembly GCA_023435265.1 of Pseudomonadota bacterium. Lineage (GTDB taxonomy): Bacteria > Desulfobacterota > Desulfobacteria > Desulfobacterales > Desulfosarcinaceae > UBA2230. The sequence continues at coordinate 13,538 of JAEYRZ010000087.1, read as the reverse complement.
CCGCCGACACCCGGCTGCCGTCAACCAGGATGGTCGCTTCGTCTCCACGATATTGAGCACGGGCGATCCTCGATACAATCCGGGCGGCCGGTGTTTCGGTGCCGGCCAGCAGGGCGCCCAGGGCATCGAGCAGGCATCGCTTTGACTGATGGCGTACTTCAGCGGGCAGATCGTCCCAGGTGCTTTCCCGAATGAACCGGATGACGGTGTCGTTCAAGTTCATGTATGCTTCCGGGAGTGTTCGTTGTCGGCCCGGGCGAACCGTTCGGCATGCCGTGGCAGATCGTCGCTCAGATCGTAGTAGTCGGTCTTCTGATCAAGCCAGACATGACGTTCGGTGGTCAGCCCCGTGGGCGGATCGATCGAACCCGCAGCGATCGAGATGTTCTGCTTGCCGCGCGGGTCCCAGAACAGACTCGAACCGCATCGCCTGCAGAACCCCCGATAGACATCCGGGGTTTCGTCCTGGATCGATCGATACCACTCAAGACCATCCGTCTTGAGCAGGATCAGGTTCTCCCTGCGGGTGCCCGTATAGGCCCCCACGTGACCGTGGAAGCGCCGGCACTTGCTGCAATGACAATTGACGACGGGCAATAATTCACCGTGTACCTCGTAGCGTACCGCCCCGCAGAGGCAGCCCCCCGCGGCACGAACCCCGGCAGCATGCATCTTTCCTCCCAAGTGCAGCGGGGGGCATGCTGCGCCCCCCGCTCATAGCATCCTGAAGGTCGCCGGTCAGATCAGCCCCGCGCTCTTCAACCATTCGGAAACGACATCCTTGACGGCTTTGTGCTCGCCGTCCACGGCGTAATTCAGATTGGTCATGGCCTGGGTGTCGAGCTTGGCCGCCAACTGGGTGAAGATGGCTTCCAGTTCGGGATATTTTGCGGCGACTTCCTTCTTGACCACCGGCGCCGGGTTGTACACCGGGAAGTAGTTCTGGTCGTCTTCCAACACGACCAGATCGAATCCTTTGATCCGGCCGTCGGTGGCAAACCCCATGGCCACGTCCACTTCACCGTCGGTCAGAGCTTTGTAAAGAAGACCGGGAGTCATTTTGATGATCTTATCGCGCGGGAACTTGAAATCATACTTCTCCTGAAGCGGCTTGTAGCCGTCCGGCCGCGCGTAGAATTCTTCGTTGGTGCCGAATCGGATGGCTTTTGGATTTTTCTTCACGTAGGCCGATAGATCGGAGAGGCTCTTGATACCCTTGGCCGCGGCCTGATCTTTGCGCATCATCAGACAATAAGTGTTGTTGAACGGCATCATGGGCAGCCACACCAGTCCGTTGCGCTCCAAATCGGCCTTTTTGACGAATTGGTAACAGGCCTGAGGATCGGTGATCACCTTGGTCTCCTTGAGCATCGTCACCAGGGCGGTGCCGGTATACTCCATGTAGGTGTCGATCTGGCCGTTCTCGAGGGCGGTGCGGGCGACGAGCGTCCCCCCGAGACCGGTTTTATCCACGGTCTTGAATCCGTGTTTTTCCAGCAACTGGATCATCATTTCGCCTAGAACGCGCTGTTCGGTGAAGTTTTTGGATCCGATCACCAGCGCCTTCTCGGCGGCGGCAGCCCCGGCCGACAGAACGACGGCCAAGGCCACTGTCAACAATCCGCGAACCCATCTGCTCTTTGCCATTGAAGTCTCCTTCTCTTGTTGGTTGGTGTAAGAATATCCTGAACCGGTCCGGCGGCGCTTACAGAGCCGATGCACCGTCCTGATCGTATACAAGTCCGGGACTGATGGCCCAGCCTTCGATCTTCCCCATGAGCCAGTTGAAAAAGACAGCCAGGGCGGCCGTGGGAACAGCGCCGGCCAGCATGTAACCCGGGTCCACCATGGCGATGCCCGAAAAGATCAAATCCCCCAGGCCTCCGCCGCCCACTAGAAAACTCATCGCGGCAGTGCCCACATTAATGACCGTCGATGTCCGGATTCCGGCCAGGATGATGTATAGCGCGTTCGGCAGTTCTACACGGAAGAGCAGCTGCCGGGGATTCATTCCCATGCCGCGGCCGGCATCCAGAATCACCGGGTCAATGCCCGCCAGACCGGCTACGCTGTTGCGGATGATCGGCAGCAAGCCGTAGATCACCAGGGCGAAAATGGCCGTCTTCTTGCCGATACCAAGGTAGGTCATTGCGATGGCGATCACGGCCAGAGAGGGAACGGTCTGGCAGATGCCCAGCAGATTCAGAATCCAGTTGCGATAACGCCGCATGAACCCTCGGGTGAGCAGGATTCCCGTCGGGACACCGATGCTGATGGAAATAATGCTGGAGATCATCACCAGATGGATGTGCTCCATAAAGAGGAGCCAGATTTCATCGATGTTGTTCTTGGCAAAGCCGAAGAATCCAAGGCTCTCGAACCAGGCGCCGGCTGCGAAGGCCAGCATCAGACCGGCGGCGATCCATCCCCGCCCGCTCATCGATACCCTGGAGAGGCTGCCTTTCATAAGATTTTCCCTCCGGCGGTAATCTTGCCCCAGCGTCCGCCCTGTTCGTCATAGGTCTGGCCGACCACCTGCGCCAGGGTCATGGTATTGAGCACGCCCATGAGCTTGCCGCAGTCATCGACCGCCACCACGATGCCGATGTCGTAGGTGAGCATCTTGCTCAATGCTTCTTTCAGGTTCTGCTGAGGCCGCACGGTAAGGGTCATCGGCTTGGTACGTTCGCCCACCTTGCCGGCGTGATCGAAAATGTCCCGCAGGGTAACGTATCCGCGCAGGCGGTTATCTGCATCGGCCACCAGCAGATAGTTGAGCTCCTTGGCCCGCATGGCCCGGGCGACCGAATCGGCCGCATCCGTGTCCTTGCAGTGGACCGGGTTGGCCAGCATTGCATCTTTGACCTTGAGCAGGTCCAGGCGCTTGAGCGCCCGGTCGGCACCGACGAAATCCTTCACGAACTGGTTTTTGGGTGCGGTCAGAAGATCTTCAGGGGTACCGAATTGAACGAGTCGGCCGGCGTCCAAAAGGGCTATCTTGTCGCCCATCTTGATGGCCTCATGAATGTCATGGGTGACAAAGACGATGGTCTTCTTGACCTGGGATTGGATTTTGAGGAACTCATCCTGCAGGACTTCACGATTGATGGGATCGATGGCTCCGAAAGGCTCGTCCATGAGCATGACGGGCGGATCCGTGGCCATGCCCCTTGCCACTCCCACCCGCTGGGCCTGCCCCCCGGAGAGTTCGCGTGGGTAGCGTCTTCGGAAGGTCGCGGGCTCCAGCTGCACCAGATTCAGCAGCTCGTCCACGCGTTCGGCGATGCGCCGTTTGTCCCACTTGAGCAGCCGGGGCACGGTGGCGATGTTGTCATAGACCGTCATGTGTGGAAACAGGCCGATCTGCTGAATGACGTAGCCGATATGCCGCCGCAGTTCGATGGGGTTCATTTCCAGAACATTCTGCCCATCGATGTAAATGGCACCGGAAGTGATCGGGATCAGCCGGTTGATCATGCGCATCAGCGTCGTCTTGCCGCATCCGGATGAGCCGATCAACACGCATATTTCGCCCTCGGGAACCTTGAGATCGACATTGTTTACGGCCGGCATTTTGCTCCCGGGATAGATCTTGGTGACTTTCTCCAGCGTGATCATGTGCGCAATCCTTTACTGACAAGAAGGCTTTCGAACAGTCCGAACAGGTAGTCGACCACCACGGCCAGAACAGCGACCGCCACGGCACCCGTGTTGATCATGGCTTCATACGTCTGGTTGATGCCCATGAAGATGAAGTGGCCGAGCCCGCCGGCGCCGATATACGCGGCGATGGCGCCGATACCGATGGACATCACCACGGCGACGCGGACCCCTGCGAAAATGACCGAAAGTGCCATGGGAAGCTGCACCTTCTTCAATACCTGCAAGCGCGTCATGCCCATGCCGATACCGGCGTCGATGATGGTCGCATCGACGCTCTTGATGGCCGCATAGGTATTGCGGATGATCGGCAGCTGCGAGTAGAGAACCAGAGCGATCACAGCCGGAACCGTACCGATCCCGTAACCGAAGATCGACAATAAGGGGATCATCATCCCGAAAAGGGCAATGGAGGGGATGGTCATGATGATGCCGGCGATGTAGAGAACCACTTCGGCGGCTTTCTGGTTGAAGGTGATCCAGATCCCGATGGGAACCCCGGTGGCCATGGCGATCACGACCGCGATCGCCACCACCCACGCATGCTGGCCGGCCAGATTGAATGTATGCTGCCAGTTGTTCAGAAAAAATTGCCAGGTCTCCATGCCGGTTCCTTCCAGTTGGTCGTGCGGATCGTTATAGAGAATTCATTCCTTTCTACATAGCGAGGCTGAAGCCGGCCGGTGCGCGATCTTCCGATGCTCAGCGGCCGGAGCGTCCATACTACCTCAAAAGCATTTTAGCCTTCTTCGCGGCCGTTCCGGCATCCGGTGCGTAGGCGTCGGCCATGATTTCGTCGGCAAAGGCCTGGGTGACCGGGGCGCCGCCCACCATGATTTTCACCTGGTCGCGCAGTCCGCTGCCGTTCACGGCCTGGATCGTCTGCTTCATCATGGGCATGGTGGTGGTGAGCAGGGCCGACATGCACAGGATGTTGGCCTTTTTGGCTTTGAGGGCCTCGATGAATTTTTCCGGGGCGATATCCACCCCCAGATCCGTGACCTCCAGGCCGGCGCTTCCCATCATCATGGCAACCAGATTCTTGCCGATGTCGTGCAGGTCGCCCTTGACCGTGCCGATCACCACACGTCCCTTGGCTGCTGAATTGTCCTCGCTCAGCAGCGGCTTGAGAATCTCGACCGCGGCGTTCATCGCCTGGGCGGCCATGAGGACTTCCGGGATGAACATGTCGCCGCTTTCCATGCGCTCGCCGACAATGTCCATGCCGGCGATCAGCCCCTGGTTGAGGATGTGGTCGGCCTTCGCGCCATCGTCCAGGGCGGCTTTGACCAGCGCGGTGACCTGGTTCTGGTCGCAGGCCAGCAGCGCTTCGATAATGGGTTGAAATTGGCTCATGCAGGTCTCCTTGGCCGGGATTTCCGGCGCTGATGGTTTATTGGTCCCGGCGTTTACAGCAGGATATCGAATTGCTGCCGTATCCTGCGGTCGAGATCCTCGGGTATGTAGGATCCCGGGGATTCCGACAGAATCTTGCGTGCCACGTTCCGGGCGCGTTCCCGGGTATCCAGTCCGCCGTCTTTTTCCCAGCGTTCACGGCTCTTCTGGTCCGATACCCCATTAGACTGATAGTATTCGGAGCGCATGTATTTCATGGTATGCGGAGCCGTCATGAAATTGCCCCCCGGGCCGACGCTGTCGATCACCTCGAGGGCCAGATGCTCGGGATCGACCGTGATTCCCTTGAGCACCTTGCAGCACTGGCCGATGATTTCATCATCGATCACGAACTGCTCGTAGGCTACGGCCAGCATCGATTCCAGCATGCCCGCGCTGTGATGCACATAATTCGAACCGCCCATGGCCGCCAGTACAGCCGTCAGGGCCTTTTCCCAACCCGCCTGGGCGTCAGGCAGCTTGGAATCCGAAAGCCCTGCGCTGTTGTAGTTCGGAACGTCGATATGAGCGGCCAACTGGTGGATGGCCGCGTTCATCATGCCGCATTCCACGGCGCCGCCCAGGTAGCCCATGGTTCTCAGGTTGGCCATACCCGGTATGCCGCCGTAGAGCAGGGGGGCACCGGGGTTGGTGAGCTGGCAGATACAGATGCCCGCCAATTGCTCGGCATGCAGCTGGGCCAGGGTGCCCGCCATGGTCATGGGCGAAGTCGATCCGGACATGGGGGCCGCCGAAAGGGCTACGGGGATGCGGTTGCGCACGGCTTCCTGCATGATGCGGGTGGATTGAGTGCAAAGTTTGAGCGGGCTGATCGCAAATGCCGTGATGACTGAAATGAAGGGCCGCTCCTGCAGCGCCGCTTTTCCGCCGGCCAGGATGGCGGCCATGTCGACCACCCGGTGAAAACCGGCCTCATCGTTGACCCCAGACATGACGTGTTTACCCGTTGCCTTCAGGCACGCGTAGAACATATTGATGTCGTAAGCCGCCTCGGGGATATCGGTCGGGATGCAGGGCCGCAGGTAGAAATGGATGTGATCCAGACGATCCACCAACCGCCCGATATCGTAGATGTCTTTGAGCCTGGAGGGCCGCGCTGTGCCGGAGTCGAGATCGAGGACCTTGATGGCCGCACCCCCGGTTCCCATGTGGACCTGGTCGCCGGTGAGATCCAGGTCGTTTTCCGCGCCCCGGCCGTAGAGCACTACCCGCGCCGGCGCTTTTTGCACCAGTTCGGCAACCAGTTCCCGGGGAATGCGGATGCGCGCCTGTGCGTGGTCGACCAAGGCACCGGCCCTTTCCAGCATTCCCAGGGTATCGTCCAGTCCGGATTCATAGGTGAGGCCGGTTTTTTCAAGTACCATCAGGGCGGCTTCGTGAATGGTCGCGATGTCCGCCCCGGAAAGCGGCTTGTATTGTCCGCCCGATAACCCCTTGAGTTTCATCATCCGCTCCTTGCCTCCGGCCGTGCCGGGAGCCGTTGATTGAGCTGTTGACAGATTAAGCCGCGGGCGTTTCCAGACGGCCCGCGCGGTACGCCTTCAGATAGTTCATGCAGTAATTATCCCTGCCGGCAAGTGCCTCGGCAGCCACGATGGCAGCCATCATCCGCCGGTCCAGTGGGTTGACGATGGCGCCGTCCAATCCATTGGCGATGGCCATGGCCATGAAGGTCTGGTTTAAAAATTTGCGTGCCGGCAGACCGTAGCTGATGTTCGACAACCCGCAGGCGGTATGGACCCCCGTGAAGCGGTGCATGATCGCCGCCACCGCGTTCAGGAAGGCCATGCCGAAGTGGTTGTTGACGCTCATCGGCTGCACCAGGGGATCCACGAAGATGTTCTCCACTTTGACGTTGCTTTTGATCAGGCTGCCCACCAGGGCTTCGGCGTTTTTCAAACGGTCGTCAACGGTGGCGGGCATCCCCCCATCGCTCATGCATAAGGCGATGACCTTCAGATCCGTGCCGGCTAAAAGAGGCAGCAGGTTGTCATGGCGCTCTTTCTCCAGCGAGATGGAGTTGATCATGGCCGTGCCCTTGTGTACGGATAGAGCCGCTGCGATGGCGCGGGGGTCCGGACTGTCAATGGCGCAGGGTTTGCCGGTCGCCGCCTGAACCGTTTCGACCAACCATTTCAGACATTCGGCCTCCCGGCCCACGAAAACACCGGCATTCACATCGATGTAATCGGCGCCGGCCGCAGCCTGATCCCTTGCGACCTGCTGGATGGCTGCTTCATCCCGGGCCTCGATTGCTGCTGCGATCGTCTTGCGGCTCGCGTTGATCAGTTCACCGATAATGATCATTAAAGAATTCTCCTCAGCAGACCGCCGGGATTTCCGGGGCCGTAAGGGGGTTGCTGAAATGAGGCAGGTTCATTGAATATGGAAGCTTTACTTTCATATGAAACAAAAGCTGTCAAGAACAATTTTAGCTTCAGCCGCTCGTCATCGCGGGTGATACCTCTCGAAGAATCCCGACAATCCAAGCCCTTTAAGCAAGCGGAATCGTTGGTATGCAGCTCCGCGCTTTCGGGTTTGGGGAGCATTCGTCTTGCATTTCAAGGTGAAACTTGCTACTCAGAACACAACAAAACATCTGATTGGATGAAAAATATATGCTAAATGAAACAAAAATTTCATTTAGCTTTCAGGCTGGACTGAAAGGGGTTGCGAATGAGCCTCCACGCCAACGGCGCCAACGGGTTTCAATCGCTGGTGAACCGATTTTCTGAGCTTCGGCACGAACTGACACCCAAAAGCCGGGTGATCGGCGACTATGTGCTGGAGAATCCACGCAAGGCGATCTTCATGACCGTCGCCGAACTGGCAAGGACGTGCGGCGTCAGCGAAGCGACCGTCGTGCGTTTTGTCGGGCAACTCGGATACAGCGGTTACAGCGATTTTCAGCAATCCCTGCGGGACCTGGTGGATACCGAGCTGACCATACTGGACCGGGTCGAGATGGTTCTGCGGGAACCGGGTGCGGAGCGGTTTCGGCGCGTGGTATTCGAAGAGATCGACAACCTGCGGCAGCTTTTCGAACATACCGATATGGAACAAGCCGGGCGGATCGTATCGCTGCTGCATACGAGCCCGCAGATTTATGTGATCGGCTCACGGCTTTCCTATACGACGGCCTACTACCTGGGTTGGGCGCTGACCAAAATCCGCGGCGGCATACAGATTTTCAAAGGCAGCGACAAAACCACCATCGACTGGCTCACCATATCCGCGAGTGATGTGCTGGCCGTCATCGTCGCGCAGTCCCGATATCCGAACGAGCTTATCCGGATCGGGAAGCTGGTCAAACGCCTGGGGCAGAAGCTGGTCGTGATCACGGACAGCACAGCCTGCCCGTTACTTCACGCCGCCGACGAGAGTCTCATTGCGCCCTCCACCCATATCCCGGTATTCGGAAGCCCGACCACTCTGTCCTGCCTGGTGAATTACCTGATCCACGAGCTGGCCGGGCGATATGGCGACGACCTGAAGAAGCACCAGGAAAAGCTGGAACAATCGTACTGGGAAAACGACGTGCTGTTCAGTATGAAGCGGCTGGAGCCCCGAAAACCGATAGAGCGGAGTGACGACCCGGCCGGCAAAGTCCAACCCGTCCCGGGCGCGAATAGATGATCACTTTCGAGGTGCTGAGCGGAGAATCATTGACCAGCGCTTCGCAGCGGATCGGCCGCAGCATCCGCATGCTGTGCGGCGGAGCGGGTGTGTGCGGCAAGTGCCGCATCATCGCGCGCCACCAAGAGCGCTTGTCTCCACTGACCACGGCGGAGCGGGACCACTTGAGTACGGAAGAAATCGCAGCCGGCTACCGGCTGGCCTGCCAGGTGCAGTTCAAGGGGCCGGGCACGGTGGCCATTCCCGAAAGCTCGCTGGACCAGCCGGACGGCTTCGCCAAAGAGGCCGGTTTGGCGCGAATCGATCCGGACCCGTGGGTGCGGCGCATCGTTCTCCCTTCGACTTCTCTTCCGCCTGCTTCAGACAGTCTTGCCGCCAGTTGGGAGGAGGCGATCGTCTGCGATGCAAAAGCGGCCGGCGTCGATGCGCTGAATTTCAGACAGCTTCGCAGCCTGCAGCAGATGAGCCGGTGCCAGACGACGGACCCCGCCATAACCCTGGTGATCCACGCCGAGCACGGCATCACGGCCGTGCTTGCCGGTCAGCGGACACGCAGCCTGGGCATCGCGCTCGACATCGGCACCACGACGATGGCTGCTTACCTTTGCGACCTTACCTCCGGCACGATGCTGTCCAGTGCTGCGGCGGCAAATCCCCAGCGGGAAGCAGGGGAGGATGTCATCAGCCGCATCGCCCACTGCAGCAGGCATCCCGAAGGTTTGACGCGGCTTCAAACCCTGGCGGTGGAGGAGATCGATCGTCTTATCGGACGCTGTCTGGACGGTGCCGGAGCCGAACGCGATTCGATCGATGCGGTCAGCGTGGCGGGAAACAGCACCATGGAACAGATCCTGGCCGGGCTTCACCCCCGGGGCATCGGCGTATTCCCGTATCTGCCGACCACCCGCAATTTTCCCGCGATCACGGCCGCCGACATCGGATTGTCCCTCAATCCGGGGGTCCCGGTTGATTTTTTCCCGCTCGTCTCCGGATTCGTGGGCGGCGATACGCTGGCGGCCCTGCTGGCGGACGGCAGCCTGGAGTGCGACACCGACACCCTGCTCGTGGATATCGGAACAAACGGCGAGCTGGTTCTATGCCATGCGGGCAGGTTGTGGGCCACCAGCTGCGCCACCGGTCCGGCGTTCGAGGGGGCCCGAATTTCCTGCGGTATGCGCGCCGTTCCGGGGGCGATCGACCAGGTATTTCTCGACCCCGTAAAGGGGATTGGATTCCACGTGTTGGGCGGGGAGATGCGTGCGCCGTTGGGATTGTGCGGTTCCGGCATCATCGATGCTGTGGCCGTTCTGCTGCAATCCGGCGCGCTCAGAACCGACGGACGGTTCAACCCCGGATATCCCGGTGTGGTATGCAGCGGCCAAGGGGCCGGGCAACGGTTCGTGCTCGTTCCCGCCGAGAGCAGCGGAACCGGCATGGAGATTGCCATCACCCAGCGCGATGTGCGCCAGCTTCAGCTGGCAAAGGCCGCCCTGGCAACGGGGATTGTGTTTCTGATGGACAGCACCGGCCTGCGGCGGCTGCCACGAACGGTTCTGACCGGTGCTTTCGGTGCCCGCTTCAATTGGCGCAGCGCGGTGGCGATCGGCATGCTGCCGGCTATCGTGGCCGAGGGGGTCGTGGAACCGAGGGGTAACCTGGCCGGCTTGGGTGCGGCCATGGCGCTGGTCAATCAAACTTGCGGCCGGCGCGTCCGGGAAATCCAGGCACGGGTTGAGTTCGTTGAAATGGGGGCCGATCCGGCATTTTCGGCAAGATTTGTCCAGGCGATGGCTTTCCCTGACCCGCTGGCGGCGTGCCGCCGTGGGGAGGATGGTGATGGCGGTACGCCGTGATATCCTGATCGAGATCGAAGCATCCGAAGTGATGCTGGCCCTGAGCCGTGGCCGGCGGGATCCGTCCTGGATGGCGGCTGCGACCCGCGCGGCGCTGGAACAGGCTCGGGCTTTGTACGACCCGGTCATCCTCTACGAGTGGGCGGCGGTCGCGTCCGTGTGCGCCGGCACCGCCAACGTGAGTCTGCCGGGAAATGCTTCCCGCCAGCTCTTCATCGGCCCTCACGGGCAGCTCCTCGCCGAAGCGCGCGAAGCAATGGTTTTTACGGCCTCCATTGGCTTGCGCCTGGATGCGGCCGTGCGCGACCTCGGCGCCAACGGCGAGCTTCTGGCGTCCTACCTTCTGGATTGCGTTGGGGTGGTGGCCTTGAGCAAGGTGGGGGATGTCGCTGCGCGGATGGCCGAAAACCGGGCCCGGGAGCGCGGCTGGGGTGTGGGGCCCCGCATCGGCCCGGGTTCGCTCGAGGGCTGGCCCGTTGATCGCCAGAAGGAACTCTGCGCACTGCTCGACCTGGCGGACGCGGATATCACGCTGAACGGCAGCGGGGTCCTCGTGCCGTTCAAATCAGCTTCCGGCCTGATCGGCATCGGCCCGGGCTATCCCCATTCACGGGTCGGATCGGTGTGCCGCCTCTGTACGCTCAGGGAAAAATGCTGGCGCAGAAAAGAAGATGCCTGAACGTACTCCCAGCTTCGATCCGAAAAGGGTGCGGGAATCCACTTCAGCCCGCCGTTCGCGCGCCGCCCTGCAATCCTTTCGCCCATGCCTGGAAACGGTTTTCACCCGCGGGCCGCAAACCGAATTCGGCGCCGGCATCCATGATGGCATGGATCAGACTCTCCCCATATCCACGGCTTGCGGTCAGCAGGAACCCGCCGGAATAATCCGGATTCTTCTGCAAGGTGACGACTTGACAGGGGATACGGCAAAAAGGGCCTTGGTAGAGAAAAGGTGGATTTTTTCCCGGGGCCATGAAATCCAGATTGGTCAACTTCTCTGCCATGGAAAAGATCTGGGGGCCGAACAGGCCCAGGAACACCGTTGATTCGCTGACGTCCGTGTAACCCGGAACCTCGGGCATCGCCGGCGTCTCCGAGCCGAGGTGGTAGATCGATGTCTGGGTGCGGTTCATGCGATTGACCAGCATGTCCTGAGCGAAGGTGCAGGATCCCGGTTCGGCAGGTACGGCCAAACCGCACGGCGTCAGCTTGCCGATTTGTTTGTCTTGAAGATCCCACCGCTGCTTGTGGGCTAGATCGACGACCCATGGGCCGCTGCCCTCATCGGCATATTCCAATGCCACCGACCAATGGTCGCGCATCTCTGTTTTAAGGGCTCTGGCCGAGAATCGCACCGGCGATTCGCGTTTTATTCCGGTCATGGTGTTTACCTCACCGTTTCATCCGACTGCCGTCGGCATCATAAAAGGGCATGGAGACGACGCGGGCATACAGCCGCACGCCATTGCACTCATCCTCATAAATCTCCAGCCGTGTGCCCACATCCGCGAGTTGAGATTCAACCAGGGCCATTCCCACGGCCTGGCCTGTGGTGAAGCTCCTGCGCATGGTGGCCACATAACCGCGCACCTTATGATCCACGATCAGGGCGCCGTCGCGCGCGGGCCGGCTGTCGTCTTCCATGCGGATGCCGACCAGTTTGAGCCGTCCGACATCGTTTTCGGCCTGGCGCAAGGCCACGGCGCCAACCGTTTTAGCCTGGCTCTTAGTACGGTCCCAGAGAAAGCCCAATCCCAGGTCCAGCAGGTTGGTGCGTTGCTCGGACTCGGAGCCGAGGATCACATGGCACTTTTCCATGCGCAGCACGTTCTGAGCCTCTACGCCGAAGTTGCGGATGCCGAATTCGGCGCCTGCTTCCCGGAGCATGTCCCACACGCACCGGGTGTATGAAGAGGGAACGTGCAATTCGTAGGAGAGCTCGCCCACGAAGCCCAGGCGCATGGCCCGCACGAAGATGGTCTCCTGAATGAAGAATTCCCGATACCCGGAAAAGGGGAAGGCCTCGTTGGAAACGTCGATATCCACCAGTTTGGATAGAACCGCACGCGCGTTGGGTCCGGAGATATTGATTACGCCCATGGCGTCGGTCAGATTGACCAGGTGGAAATCCCAGCCGTCGAATCGGGTGTGGTAGCGGATCCACTCCGCTGTCTGGCCCGCCCTGGCGGTCGAGGTGGTGAAGTAATAATCGTTTTCACCCAGCTTGACGACCACACCGTCGTCGATGACGCAGCCGTCGTCGTTGCACATGGCCGAATACTTGATTCGCCCGGTTCCGACTCTGCTCATGTCCGAAACATAGACGCGTTGCAGGGCATTGAGCGCATCCGGCCCGTGGATGCGGAATTTGCCGAGGGTGGATCCGTCCAGAAGTCCCACATTGTTGCGCACGTTCAGAATCTCTTCGCGGCAGTCATAGTCCTCGGAAAAGTAGCGGGCGCGCTGCCAGACGCCGATATTGCGGAAAATACCGCCGTCTTGCTTCTGGGAATCGTGCAGAGGGGTTCGTTTGAACATGTGGTGGTTGGAACCCGCATAGGTGGCCACGAAGGTGGGCACCAACGGCGGCCGCACGGTCGTGGGAACCGGCGTGCCGGTGGAGGCCGTGTATTTGGCCACGAACAGGGGCAGGTTGTGCCCCGGAATGCCGCCCTGGCCGGGGCCTGTCCCGGCCGAAGTAAAGCGTTTGATCAGTTCGGGGACATCGAAGCCCTTGTCGATAGCTTGTTTGACGTTTTTGATGGTGGCGTCCTCATCGAAACAGATAAAGCTCTTGCGGCCCTTGACCGGGGCGGTGACCAGTTTGCAGCCGCGCTCGGGACCGGGGAGCGCCGCAAGGGCTCTTGCGGCTTCGGCCACGCGCTCGTTCATATCCGCGCCGGCGGCCGCGGCCGCCATGAAGCCCCCCATGCGGCCGGAGGATTCAAAGGCCCGCGGAACGTTGACGCCCGG
>JAEYRZ010000140.1 GCA_023435265.1 Pseudomonadota bacterium | reverse complement strand
ATCAAAAGCACCATCACCCCCAGCAGGGCGGCAACGGCCTTGTTGACCAGTTCGAACGAGATGACGGCGTACACCAGAACGAAGACAACTACGGCAATCAGGGCGGAGCCTTCCATAGCGAACATCCTTTGGCACGGAAATCTGAAATCATCTTTAGGCGGCGGGTGCACCGCCGCAGCGGCGTTTTCTCAACGGCAGGCGGCGTCGGGCGAGTGGACCTGAGCGCGCAACTCGATGGCACGCGCCGCCGATATCAGGCGGGGGTATTCGTTTGCGGAGGCGGCAGATCGAGGCAGAAGAGAGCGTGCTGGTTTTCTTCCTGGTAGAGGATGCCGGAAACCCGGATCACATCGATCGAGCGATTGTTCTCGATTGCGGCCGTTTGATCGACATGATCGGAAGATAGAACCGATTTCTTCAGTTTGAAATGTTCCGAAACGCTGGTTTCGTTGGTGATGGCATTGAGTTCCACATGCCCGTTGGCGGCCTTCAAACAGGTTTCCGCGGTCCTGGAATCCGCATCGCCGCCCAGGGCCGGATCGACGTACAGGCATCCGAACAACAGCGAAAGGCTCATAAACAGCAGGATCCCGCGCGACTTCAGCGGCAATCCCCTGTATTTCAAAATCTTCGCGAGCATGCCGGGCCTTTACAGAGATTGCCCTCGAAAAGTCAACAACGATCTTAGCTTCCCATGCCGGATGCTCAAGTACGTTGGTTGGCGCACTGGTGTGCCGGAATATCCGACAGGGCCATAGCGGCTGTGAACGGCGCAGGGGCGCGGGGCGAATTCACGACCGCGCGCTGCGCCTGCCGAACAGCTGCGGTAATCCTCAGCCCATGACCGTTTTTCGCCTCAACCGCTTCCCAGCTCGATTCCGGGCACGATCCGGCGCGCCTCCAGGCGATGCGCCGCGATCTCCCGGCCGAACCGGGATTCCAGTTCGGCCAGTTCCAGCTGCAGACGGGCCAGCCTGGCGCTGTTCGGATTGTGGCGCATCAGTTCGGACCGCACGCTCAGGCGCTTGCCGGCGATTTCCTCCCGCAATTCACGCGTCTGGTCCAGGAATCCGCTCCGGACGGCATCCAGCCGGCGTGCATCTTCCCGCGACAGCCGAGCGCTTCGATCCCCATGGAATACATAACGTTCGTCGTTCAGCATAGCGTCGTCTTCCTGCCGGGTGATGCCGGGGGCCATGGCAAAGTCGCTCTGTCCCATCATGCCCCGGCCGGGGCTGGTGCCTTCGGCGGCGGAAAGAGCCACAGCCGCGGACAAGACGAAAAATACGGATAAGACAATGGTTTTTACAAAGGAAGGCTTCATTTGAATGCTCCGTTTCCTGCGCGAGTCGAATGGGCGGCGCTTCGAACGTCTCAAGCCGACGGCTGTGGCGAAGGCCGCTCAACACGTACGCAACCGATTGATCCATAAAGTATTTTCGTAAAACACGGATGTCAAAAGCGCTCCCATAATTACAGGATACAGGGGAGCCGGCCGGGCGATCTCGAAATCAGTTGTCTGGCGGGTCGAACAGCGGGGGCGGCCTGAAGGCGCCGCATGTGCAGGGCGCTGCTTTGCCGGCGGTATCATCGGGCAGGGCGCCGGCGGTTCACGCCCGGCTGCGCCCTGCCCTGCAGCTTGTCAAATCTCGTAGCAGGCCTCGATCTGGCCGAAGTAAAGGGTGTGGTAGTCTTTTTCGGGATAGAGCGGATCGTAATCGCGGGTCAGCCGGGCGGGATCCATGGCATTCTTGTAGACGATACGGCACTCGAAGTGAATTCCCGGAATCTGTATGATCGGCGAGCCGACCTTGCGGCCCGGCGCGGTCTGCAGGCCGCAGGCGCCGAACTTGTCCACCTCCCGGCCCGACTTGGTTCCGCAGAAGGCGATTTCCTTCTTCATGTCGCCGCTGGGGACGCTGACGGTGAAGTCGGCCGCCTTTTCGATGATGCCGAAAGTATGCCGCGAATCCCGAACCATCACCATCATGACCGGCTTTCGCCAGGCATAGCCGATGGCGGCCCACCCGATGGTCATGGTATTGAGCGCTTCGCCGGCCTGGACCGTGAGAAAGGCGCCCGCTTTGATCTGGTTCATCACCTTTTCATAAACCGCCATGTAATCGACATCACGCATACGCTTTTACCTCCCGGTTGTTTATGTTCTTAACGACCGCCTTTTTCCGGCCAAGCCGTCGTGTGAAGGATTCGTAAGTAATCACGATCGACGCCGTCTTTCAAGCACCCCGTTGATCGGGATAAGCTTTGCAGTGCCCCCAAACCCCTCCATGCAAGTGTGCCGCGCCGACTGCTAGGACAGCACGCCCAGCGTGACGAGCGCAAGGACCAGGTAGCGCCCCAGCTTGGCCAGCGTCACGATGGGCACGAAGCTCCAGAGCGGTTCGCGCATTACCCCGGCGACCAGGGTGAGCGGGTCGCCGATCACCGGCATCCAACTCAGCAGCAGCGACCAGCGGCCGTAGCGGCGGTACCCCCGCTGGGCCCGCTCCAGCCGTTCCTCGCCGAAGGGGAACCAGCGCTTGTGCCGCCAGTGCTCGATGTAGCGCCCGAGCAGCCAGTTGACCGCCGAACCGAGCACATTGCCCGCGGTGGCCACGACCACCAGGGCCCAGACGGGATGCTCGCCGAGCACCAGCAGGCCGACCAGCACCGCTTCGGACTGCAGCGGCAGCAGCGTGGCCGCGCCGAAGGCGGCGGCGAAAAGCCCGAAATAGACAGATACGCTCATTTGACGAATGTCCGCATCGATCGCGCGCCGGGATCGGATCGAGCAATCGCGGCCATCCCTCGAACCCGGGCCGCATCGACCCGCATCCAATTATCCGGCATGCGCGGCCTGAATCAAGTCCTCCGCTTGCCCGCGTTCACCGCACTGCAGCGCATTGCCTGCGCTGCCGTAAGCTCTCCGGGCCTTGAAAATACCGGATTGCGACCATCGATCGCGCTGAACGCGGCGCTATCTTGGTAGCAGGCGAAAGCAGGCCGAGCAACCGTAAAGGAGAAAATGCGATGGATCCGAACGAACAGGACCGAGCCTGCCTGAATGCGAAAATCTGCCCGGATTGTGGATCGCCGATCAAGATCTACGTGTTCGACAACAGGCGCCCGGTGTGCGGAAATTGCGATGTGTGGTTCGAATACGATCGTTCCGGCTGGGTGATCCGCAACGCCGATGCCCGCGACATCTACCGAAGCGAATGGGAAAGAAAGTGGAGGGAAGTACTGAGCATCTGAGCGTCCGCCTCCGGGCGGCGTCTTGAATTCCGAGGAATCATGGAGATCACATTCACCCAGGTGGAAGATCTGGTCGAAGCCATCGGCGCTTTTGCCTGGGGCGCGCCTATGCTGATCATCCTGGTCGGAACGGGCTTGTACCTGACCATCGTCCTGCGGGGCCTGCAATTTCGCAAACTGGGTTATTCACTGTGGCTGGGGCTGGTGAAACGCAAGGAAGACAAAGGTCAGCCCGGCGACATCACCCACTTCCAGGCCCTGATGACCGCCCTTTCGGCCACGGTGGGCACGGGCAACATCGCCGGCGTGGCCACCGCCATGGCGACCGGCGGACCGGGGGCTCTTTTCTGGATGTGGGTCACCGGCCTGGTGGGCATGGCCACCAAGTACGGAGAAGCGGTGCTTGCCGTCAAGTACCGCATCACCGACGCCGCCGGCACGATGAGCGGCGGTCCCATGTACTACATCGCAAGAGGCCTGGGATTGAAATGGCTCGGGCTTATGTTCGCGATATTCGCGAGCGTGGCCGCTTTCGGGATCGGCAACATGGTGCAGTCCAATTCGGTGGCCGATGCCCTGCAGGCGACTTTTCGCATGCCGCTGTGGGGCACCGGACTGCTTCTGATGTTCTTCACCGCCCTGGTAATCCTGGGGGGCATCAGGAGCATCGGCCGGGTGACCGGCATCGTGGTGCCGGTCATGATCGTTTTCTACATGACCGGGGCCCTGCTGGTTCTGGCGTTGAACTTCAACGGCATTCCGGCCGCGCTGTGGCTGGTTCTCGAAG
Source organism: Pseudomonadota bacterium (assembly GCA_023435265.1). GTDB lineage: Bacteria > Desulfobacterota > Desulfobacteria > Desulfobacterales > Desulfosarcinaceae > UBA2230. The sequence continues at coordinate 4,212 of JAEYRZ010000140.1, read as the reverse complement.
AGGCCTTCACGCCGACCGCCGCAAGCGGCGGGTTTGCCGGCGCATCGGTCATGCTGGCCATCCGCATGGGGGTTGCGCGCGGCGTGTTCAGCAACGAATCCGGGCTGGGCAGCGCGCCGATCGCGGCGGCCGCGGCCCAGACCAGAAACCCGGTTTCGCAGGCGCTTGTCTCCATGACCCAGACCTTTATCGACACCCTCGTGGTCTGCACCATGACCGGGCTGGTGCTGATTCTCACGGGAGTCTGGAACAGCGGCAAAACCGGTGCCGAACTGAGCACCCTGGCCTTTCAAACGGGCATCGCGGGAGGGCAGTATGTGGTCACGCTGGGGCTGGTCATGTTCGCCTTCTCCACGATTCTGGGCTGGGCGTACTACGGCGAGAAGTCGATCGAATTCATCTTCGGCGAAAAGGCCGTGAAGCCGTACCGCATTCTGTGGGTGATCTTCGTGGGGGTCGGGGCCATGGCCAAACTCGACTTCGTCTGGGCGCTCTCCGACATGTTCAACGGCCTGATGGCCGTTCCCAACCTGATCGGACTGCTGCTGTCACCCATCATCGTCAGGGAGACCCGCGAGCATTTCAACAGGTTGTGAGCGCCGGCGCCCATGCGAGCGTTTTGTCGCCATCGCAGATGGATTCGGGGTGACGTGTGTTCACTTTAAAGGCATTCAACAAAGAAACTTGCGGTTACCCGAAATGCCGAAGTATTGCCTTGGCGCACCGGTGTGCCGTCGATTGGAACTTCAAGAAACCAGCCGGGAAACAGTCTTCATAAGAAATTGATCGCACGATGGAAAAGGTCCAACAATTGGTCACCGTCCACGACCTTTTTCCACAAGTCATCCATCGTTCCCGGCAATTTCCCGATCAGGGTATCGAGTTTCACGAGCCGCTTGAAATCCACACGCACGGGTCCGATGCGTTCTGTCCTGCCGTCACCCCAGTAGAATTTAACGCCTGCCTGTTGCATCGTATCGATAAATTCCTGAGCCATGATCCCATAGCCCACGGTTGTCGGATGAATGCCGTCGAGGCTGAATATACCACCGGCGGTTCGTTTGCCATCTTTGGCGGCCAGGAATTGGGTAGTGAGATTCAAATCGAGGCAATCGCTCGGCACTTCGTAAGGCGTCCAGTTGGGAGGCGGCGGAACCGAGGGGTCTTCCTTGTAGCGGCGGAAAGCGAGCCGCTCCAGTACCCAATGCATGTCGACGATGAACCAGTTTTTGTCTTTTGCAGCGGTTTCTCTTTTTTGATTGTGTTCTTCTACCAGCTGATACAATATTTTGTTGTAGGCAAAGATGGTCCGGTCGATTTCGATGGCCTGCCGGCCGGTCAGATGCGGGTCTTCGGTGTGATGAAAAGTCCTGTCCGGAATCCACGGCCGGGTGTAGTAGCGGAAGTAGCGCTTGTACCAGTTGCGATGGTCGCCGGGATAAAAAGGCTCGCCGGCGCCTTCACTGGAGTCCAATCGTCCGCTCACACCGCGGGTCACCGGCGGCACCGTAACGGGCGGCACCGTGGCCCAGAAGACGCGCTGGATCTTCGTGCCGCCGCCGCTTGCCGCTTCGACGCAGTCCATAAGGTCGGTCAAAAGCGTTTTATAGTGTTCCGGTTTGTATATTTTACATTTGCGCTTGCGGGGATTGCGTTGTTTCACATCGGCAGCTGTGCTCCAGGACATATCCAAGGCCGTCACCGTGCCCAGTACGTTATTGGCGCCGAGGTACAGAATCAGATTTTCGACGCCGCCGTCCTCCGCGAGCTCCTGCAGCCTCGATATCTGGGTGGCTTGTGAATCCCTTTGCGCAGTGGAGTGACTCGGGTTAAGGACCCGCAGCGCCGTGCGGAACATGGCCTTCTCCGGAACCTGGCTGGTCCAGGCGTCGCTGCTGTTTTGGATTTCCTTTTTGCACATGTCGGCTGTGACGCGACAGGCATCCTGGACTTCAAAACCCCACACGGCCAGATTATGATAGGGGCCGTTGTACCGGATCGGTTTGGACCCGGCGCCCCGTTCCCAGTAATCTTCGATTTCATCCATCCAATGCCGGAGCTTGAACGCGGCCAGAGGGATTTCACACCAGTCCACATCACTCCCGAATTCCTTGTCGATGCGCCGAAGCAAATACTCGATATTGATCGGCAGGCCGCCGGCGCCATTGAAGGTTGGGTACCTGAAGGCATCGGCAGCGAGCCCCATTTCCCAGGCGATTATTGCCGGATAAGAGATATTGGTTTCCAGGATCGATCCACTTTTAAACCCCTGGGTCATGCTGTCGCCGATGCTCACAAGTCTGTGCTTCATGGCAGTAGTCATCTCCTCTCACCTGTAGGGTTATGCTGAAGATCGTTCACGGCGCCGTCGGTTTGGAAGCTGTTACGAACTCATCGATTCTGAAATTACCGAAAAATAAAAAGAGGAGAACCGCCCACAGACCAGAAGATGGCCGACCAGGATTTGGGCTTTTAAGGGGGGATTTCTTTTCTGTTAAGCAGCACTAATACGGAAATGCAAGCTTTTTCTCGGCTCCTGATCGACTGCGCCTTACCCCATTGCCAGCCCTGTTGCACTAGCGAACTTTCTGGTTACTCTTATGCCAGTTCCTCTATCGCGTGGAAAGGGAACGCTGCAAATGCATTCCAAGGCAGACAGCCAAAAAGAATCGAATCCGCCGACGATTTGGACGATCGGACATTCGTCCCGGCCACTCGAAGTCTTTCTCGCACTTCTGAAAGGACCGGGCATCGAATATGTAGCGGATGTCCGCCGCTATCCCGGATCGCGGGCTCATCCTCAGTTCAATCAGGGCGAGCTGTCGAGGTCTCTGATTGATACGGGGATGCGCTATTTTGCTTTCCCGGAACTCGGCGGGCGGCGCACGCCCAGTCCTGCATCGAAGCACACCATCTGGGAACATGCAGCATTTCGGGCCTATGCGGACTACATGGATACGGCGGAGTTTCGCGCAGGTCTTGAACGGCTGGCGCAGATCGCATGCGAAGGGAAAACCGCCATGATGTGCGCTGAGACGTTATGGTGGCGATGCCATCGGTCGATGATTGCCGATGCCCTGAAGGCGGATGGTTTCAGGGTGCTCCACATCATGGACGGAGCGATTGTCTCGAATCACCCCTACACTTCGGCGGCACGGATTGTCGACGGCAAACTTCATTATGGTGCCGGTTCGGCATGAAAGGCTGCCGCCTGCTGCAGGCCGATGGGAAAAGACATTGCGCACTGAACGTCAAAAGATGCTGGCCGGCGAACTTTACGACCCGTTCGACCCTGATCTGGTTGCCGCCCGGGAACATGCCCGCTCCTTGTGCCAGGCGCTGAACGCCACGCAGGCGTCCGAGCGGCGCGAGAGACGCCGCATCCTGGAAGGCCTTTTCGGATCGGGTGGCGACACCGTCTGGATGCAGCCGCCCTTCTACTGCGATTACGGTTCCAACATCCACCTCGGTACGCGCGTATTTTTCAACTTCAACTGCACCGTTCTCGATGTGTGCGCTGTCCGCATCGGCGACTACACGTTGTTTGGACCAGGCGTGCAGATCCTGACGCCGTTGCATCCGCTGAACGCAGATTTGCGCAGAACCCAGGAGTACGGGAAGCCTGTCGAGATCGGAGCGGACGCGTGGATCGGCGGCGGAGCGCTGATTCTGGCCGGTGTCCATATCGGAGCCCGAACAGTCATCGGCGCCGGAAGCGTGGTAACGCGCGACATTCCAGAAGGCGTACTTGCGGCCGGAAATCCATGCCGGGTCATACGCCACGTAGACTCCTGACCGCGGGCATTCAGAAGACCGAAAACTCATCGCGTTTGACTTACCCGACCTTCTGGATAAATCCATCCGTTCAGTACAGGACGGTTAAAGGGCCTGATTTCTCAAACAAGTCAGGTTCGTCCTTTTGATCTTGCCGAGTCGAATTTATCCCGTGTGGCAAGGAGCAGAATGACCTTCCCCGTTTCTCTCAGGTTTAAGGAAAATGCGGATATCCGAAATGCTCAAGTACGTCAGATTTCCTTGCGCACCGGTGTGTCGGGGTATCCGGGCACAAGGACACGCCATAGCGGTTTGAAGTGCCGCTAAGGCTTGCTGCGGGCGTCCCGCAAACTCGCTGCGCTCAAACAGTGCGGGACGCTTTCCTCCGCTGCGCCAAGCGGCACTAAACCGATGGCTGACGTCCTTGCACCCGGATAC
>JAEYRZ010000018.1 GCA_023435265.1 Pseudomonadota bacterium | reverse complement strand
GCTATGTCCTGGCCTTTCGCATTCGGGAACCGGATCCGAGCGACTCTTCCGCAGGGGCGATTTTTCTGTGGGCCAGCACGCCTTCCGCTTCCGGGCTAAGCGAAGACGCCGCCAGCGGCCTGAGCATAAACCCGAAAGAAGTCTTTGAGTATCGGAGCAAGGGCGAGCCGCGCGCCTACCGCCTGCCGTATGACCGCGAATTGCATAAAATGCTGCTCAAAGCGCAGGAAAACCAGAAGAACAGTCCGGGGTCGATGATCCAGGTGCGCAAAAACGGCGATGCCGGCCGCCGCCCGGCGGACGGACAGAGCCAGGCGCAGCTCGAATTGAATATCGTCAACCCTCTCGAAATGCTGCCGCGCAAGAATTAATTTCTCTTCAAGAGATCTTCGAGATCGTCCGCGAGATTACCCGCGAGTGGATCGGCGCTGACGCGGGGCGAGCCCCGCGTTGCGTTCGGCTTACGTATAAGGACATATGTTCTCGCAGCGCGCGCGCTGTCGTTCGCATTCTTCGATCGATCTGCCGCCTGCGCGGCACTCTTCGTCCAGCTTTTCGCAGCGCTGCATGCAATCGAGAATCGTCGATGAGTCGGGCATTCAGTCACCTCCTCGTTGCCGAGTTGCCGGCGGATTGCTTTTCACAGGAATCATTCATCCGGGACGGCTTTGACGCCCGGCGGATTTTCCTCGCACAGTTTGCGACGCCGCGCGAGATCCCGATCCACCACTTCATGGCAGAACTTGTTCAACTCCGGATCGGAATGATCCGCGTCACATTTTGCATGTTCCTTGCTGCTCCATTTTTCCTCTGGAACATGACAGCGGATATTTTCCTTGAACGTCATGGCGCATTGGACCTCCCTCTCTCGTTTTCTGGAAACTTGGCCATCGGCTGAAAGATTGTCAAACCTCAATCCACAAACGATTGCGGCGGCAAGGGTTCTGTTTTAAGACCCTGGTGGGCGCTGAAGGCCTCGAAGACCACCCGGCGATATATACGGTTCACTCCCAATGCTCACCATTCAGCGTCGCAAGACCGGGTACGATCGAATCGTGAACGCATTCGGAAAAGTCACCGGAGACCGCACTTCATTCGCCCCGTCCGTCAGATGGTGTCGACAGCCGCGAAGCGCGGTTCGTGCAGCGGGAGCAGAATATCGGCCGCCGCTTTGACCCTCAGAAGAATGTCGTACGCCGCGTAGGTGTCGACGTGGGTTCCCGGGGGAATCACTTCCATCTCCATGGCCCGAATTTCTTTGGGTGGATAAAAATTCTGGTCGATGACGCAGAACCCGGTGATCAGCGCCTTGCCTCCGGCCGTATCCACCGCCACCGACAATCCCCCGGGGGTGTGGGCCGGCGTGTGCATCACCCGCACGCCGGGGCAGATCTCGGCATCGCCGTCCAGCAGACGCAGCTGGCCGTTCTCTTCGACCTCCAGGATGTAGTCTTCCAGGTAGCGGTAATCCAACGGATGGGGGTCGTGAATGCGATCCACCTCGGCACGGTGTACGTAAAACGACGCCGCGGTGCATTTGAAGTCGTTTTCGCAGTGATCGTTATGCAGATGCGTATGGATGACGATATCGATCTGCTCCGGCCGCAATCCCCATTTCGCCAGGCCGGATTCGAACGTGTGAATGCGGCCGCCGATCGCTTTTTCGCGCTCTTTGGACTGGATGGGGTTCATCTCGCCGGTATCCACGAGGATGGCGGCATCGCCGCCCTCAAGATACCAGCTGTAAATGGGAATCGTGAAGGTCCGGCCGTTGCCGTACTGGTGGGTCATCATCGATTGATCGAACACCTTGGTCCCCATCACGATGGGGTGAATTTTGAAGTGGGGCATGATTCCTCCGTTCATCCCGGCAGTATGGCCGGATAATACGCATCCCGCGCGGTCAGTTCGACCCAGCGGCGCTGAAAGCAGGGCGCGGCAAAGCTGATGGCCGGCAGTTCTCCGGCGGCCGGCGCCATCCGGTCCTGCCATGCGCCGACATCCCGGGGGGGCTGGGGATCGATCAGGATCCCCTCGTACCCCCCGCGTTCCACGGAAAAGAAATCGTCCATATCCGGCAGCCTCTCCGAACGCCACCAGTAAACGGAACGACGATCCGGTCCATCGAACGCGGCGAGGTACGTGCTACTGACCAGTGTAAACAGAACCGCGCGGTTTCCGGGCGCGGCATTGGCGAAGCGCAGGTCGCCGTCCAGGTAATGCGGCCTATGCAGCCGGACCGCGCGGAGCAGCGCAGCGGTCTGCGGCTGCTGCTGCGGGTCGTAAAAGATCACTTCGAACGGCGTGTGCGGATTGCATTCGGAAAACAGGTCGATCGCTTCCGCCTGCCTGCCGATGTCGGCCAGAGCAGGGGGAATGAGAATCTGGTACGGATGGGTGACCTGCAAGGCGACCCGGTGAAGTTCGTCCAGGCCGCGGTGCGGATGCAGCATCACCTTGTAGACGTATGGCCGGCCGTCGATGACGGCGGCGATGTCGCCGGCGTTTTCGATTGCCTCACAACCGGGCGGCCGCCAGGACGCATCGAGATCCGGCCGTGGGTAGAGCGAGGTTTCAAAGGCCGCTTCGGCCAATTCGAACGCATCGCGCATCTGCCCGAGGGTAAAATCCCGGGTGCGGGTCACCAGGTAGGGCGGATCGGGATCGTAGGACAGGCCCAGAGTGCGGTGGCTGCGCCGGAATTCGGTTCCCGGCAGAATGGAGAGCGGGAACACCTGGATAGCGTCGTCGAAATGGTTGTCGCGAACGAATTGCACGGTGCGCTCGAATCCCGAGGGCGTGTCGCCGGGCAGCCCCACGATCAGATCAACGCTGCAGGATATGCCGTGTTTCTTGAGGTGGACGATACCTTCGGCAAAGCGCTTCAGATCGGTCGGCCGCCGGATGCACTCGAGGGCCTGTGGATTGGTGGTCTGCAATCCGATTTCGAGGCGCCTGAACCCTGCCGCTGCAAGGCGGGCGGCCAATTCGGCGTCCACCGACTCGGCGCGGAGTTCGCTGCTCAGCGCCATGCGCCGATCCGGGTTGCATGCGGCGATTTTTTCAAGCAGCGACCGGAGGTCCGGGCGGACATTCAACGAGGGGTCCAGAAAATAGATCTCCTCGATTGCGTTTGCGGCAGCCCAGGAAACGCCTTCGAGCACATGCCGGTCTTCTTTGAAGGCCAGCGATCTGGATGCTTTGTTGTAATAGCAGTACGCGCAGTGGTAGGGGCAGCCGCGGGTGGTTTCCAGCAGCATCATGCGCTCGATTCGATGTTCCAGCGGGATCGTCAAATAGGGGCTGGGACAGTGCTCAAATTCATGCTGCGCCGGAAGCGCGCTCCGCTCCGCCAGTCCGTTCAGCCGCTGTAAAAAATGGACGAAGGCCGCCTCGCCGGCGCCGTGGATACAGTGATCGATGTGCGGGGCGTCGATCAAGGGATTGTCCGGGGTGATTTCCGGGCCGCCCAGAACGATAAGCGGACCATACGACGCCTTGAGCCGGCGCGCCATATCGAGCACCCGCCGGATATTCCAGACGTATGTGCTGAATCCGATCAGGTCGGGCTTTCGTTCGAGCACCCACGCCAGGACAGCGGCATCTCCCAGATAGGAAGCAACGCTTTCGGGCATGATCTGCAGGTCGACGCCGGACAGGTGGCGCGCCGCCTGGCGCAGGCAGGCTCCGGCCAGTGGGATATTCCCGGTCAGGCGACCAAAAGAGATCTGGGGGACCGGTAATTGGATCACAATTGCCTGGAACATCGCCAACCTTTACCGTCGCGCGTCTGAGCGGCTCGTGATTCATAACAGCTCGGTTGAAGCAATTCAACAGGCGCCGGCCAACACGCCGGAACTTTATAGAAAACGCTCTAAAAGAAAAGCGGCTCCCGAAGGAGCCGCCAGACAAGAGGGGGTGAGAATCGGTAAAAGTGGATTGAAACGTTGCCAGTCAACAGGGCTTTTGCCAATCCAAAGGAGGTTTGTCGCCTGCTATTCGCCACAGGCCGGGCTTATGGCATGGGGGTTGCCGTACTTCCTTGAGTAAGCGCAACGCATCATCTTCCGTGTAAAAGCTTTTTTGGGGGTAGTGGGGGTGGCGTTGCGGCCACCCCCACCAACAAGAGAGGAAGATGATGAAAAAGTTAGGCTTCGTTTTCCGGATATGCAGGTGGCATGCCATTCGCCGCAAGCCTCGAAAAAAATAATTTCTTTAATTTAATCAGATAATTAATAATATTAAACGTTGCCTATGGATTTTGCCGACGGCAATAGGATGTGCAATATGCAAATCACAATTGCAAAAAGCAAGCGATTGGGATCGGCGCCTTCATTTTGGGAGTCTTTGTATGCCTGCGGCCTGATTTTCCTGTGCGAGAACACGCGTATGGAAGGCCTGCTTCGAGACGAAAAGGCCTTTTTACCTTGCTGAAAACCGTTTCGTTCAATACAGTCCGCGATGGCTTAAGGCCGGCGAAGCCAACGCGGCCTGCAGTCGAACGCGGACGGGTTCATGAGGAAGCGATAAACGAAGGTGCCCGGCGCACCCGGTAATCCCGTGCAGGGAAGATGCAATGCAAAACTTTGATTATTATGAATGCCTCGGTATTTCCGCGAACGCTTCGGCGCAGCAGATCAAGGAGGCGTACCGCCAGAAAGCGCTGGCGTTTCACCCGGACCGGAATCGCGACAATCCGGAAGCCGCTTCAAGGATGAAAGATATCAACGAGGCCTATGCGGTGCTCTCCGATCCGCAAAAGCGGCGGCAGTACGACATGCTGCGTCGGGATTACGGAGGATCGGCCCAGGCGCGCTTCCGTCAAAACTATTCGGAACAGGACATTTTCCGGGACTCGGACATCCAACAGGTGTTTGAAGAGATGGCGAGAGCCTTCGGACTGCGCGGCTTCGACGATCTTTTCAAGGATCTTCACGCCGGCGGCCGCAGCGCGTTCGACATCCGACAGCCTGGAATGCGGATGCGCGGATTCGTATTCAAGACGCCGGGCAGAGCGGCCCCGGGGATGGGACGCAGCATCTTGGGCGCCGCCCTGGGCGGGATTGCGCAGGGCATGCTGCGGAAACTGGGCTTCCAACTCCCTCAGCGCGGCGGCGATATTCACGACGCCATCGACCTGAAGCCCGAATTCGCCGAACGAGGCGGTCCGTACGCCTATCTCCATCGCACTCTGGACAAGCGGTTGGTGGTCCAGATACCCAGGGGCATCCGGCACGGTCAGACCATCCGGTTGAACGGAATGGGATTTCCGGGTAAAGGTGGCGCCGAAAATGGCGATCTATTATTGAAGGTCCATATCAAAGTGCCATTTCTGGAACGCTTGAAAAGGATGCTTCGCTGATCGATGTTATCAAACGCGGGCCAATCCAATTTGCCACGGGGGAAATCGATGGAAGAAACGTTCGGCGGGACGGACAGTGCATTCGATGCCGCGCTTTACATTCGTATTCTAATCGCCATTGCAAAATCAGACCCTGAAAACGGCCCGCCCGAGTTCAACTTCATCCGGCGTCAGGCGCTTCGCTGGGGGTTGGACTACGACCGGTTCATCGCCTCGACAGACAAATCATATCTCCTGGAAAAAAGAGCGCTTTCCCGCCGCACGGCCCTGACGATTCTCAGGGATGCGATCCTGCTGGCCTCCATGGACCGTAACTTCACTTTGCAGGAGAAGCAGCGCGTGTACCTCTATGCCCAGCAGCTGGACATCCCGCGCAAGGACATCGATCGACTCGAACAGTTGGTCAAGGAGTACCGCGCGCTGCAGAATCGCTGGATGCAATTGATCGTCGACCGTTGATCGAATTCTTCGACATACGCTTGCCCGAACGAATCTCAATGCCATGAACGAACCGATGCCCACGACCGTCCGGATTGCGCAACTGGTGGACCTGTGGGACCGGCTGCAATCGATTCGGGCGTTGCAGGCTTCCTTCGAACCGTGGTTCTCGCTGGTGCTCTTCATCGCCGGTTCTTTGATCATGATCTGGCGCCTGGGTGCGATGGAGCGCAAGGGGTTGGAGGGCACGGTGCTCGGTACGCTGGTCATGCCCTACGCGTCGGGTTTTTCCAACCTGAGTTTCGCCTATGTCCTGGGGCGGTCGGCCGGCAATGGGGTCCTGGTCCTCGAGAACTGCCTGGTCAACAACGTCACCAAC
>JAEYRZ010000187.1 GCA_023435265.1 Pseudomonadota bacterium | reverse complement strand
GTGCAGGGCCATACGGACAGCGACGGCAGCGAAAGCTACAACCAGAACCTCTCCGAGCGCCGGGCCGGATCGGTGGCCGCCTATTTCCGGCAGCAGGGTATCGCGGCGGACCGCGTGACCTCAAAGGGGTACGGTGAATCCCAGCCGATCGCCGATAACAGCACCCGGCAGGGCAAGGCCCAGAATCGCCGGGTAGAGCTGCGGCCGATCGAATAGCATCGAACGCTTCGTATCGAATCCGCCGAATTCGACACCGGCGGCCCCGGCGCCGCAGTGCAGCCGGGGCCGCCGTTTTACCGCCCGCCGTTCTTCTCTTCCGCAAGAGGCGATTTTGCCCGCGCGTTTCATCAGACCCCATTATCCGGGCCGGCCGCCGGTTCGGGCCGGTGCCTCACGACCGGCATGAAGCCATGCCCCGCGCCCCAGAACATTCCGGACCCATAACCGGCCCTGAAGTCATTCTTGCGGGCCGCTCGACCGTTTCCAGCTTCATCAAAAGAAAGGCAGACAAACCACAGAGAATACAGAGGTATTATTTTTTCTCTGCGCCCTCTGTGATTAAAAATCCTCTACGGTTCTCTGGAAAGTTCCAGGGATTCGGTGGCACGCTTCAGGTGTGCCAACTGCACGGCAAATACTTGAGCATTTCAGATATCCGCAAAATTCTTTCTTTCAGCCTTCAGCTTCACCGCGGCACTCATATCAGCGCTTGACAAAGTGACCTCAGGAGGGCATGCATAGGCATGCGCTGTGCAAAACAGTGTTCCGTATAATGACACACTTTCGCGGCAGACCGAACATGGCATCCAACATCGACAAAGTCACCGACCTTCCATCGGCCATCGACCGCTTCGTTCCGGACGGCAGCCATCTCTCCATCGGCGGTTTTACCATCAACCGCAACCCGATGGCGGCGGTTTACGAAATCATCCGCCAGAAAAAGCGCGGTCTCCATCTATATGCCCATTCCAACGGCCAGGGCCTTGACGAATTGGTCGGCGCCGGCTGCGTGGACCGCCTGGACGTGGCCTATGCCGGAACCGGCCGCTTTTCACCCACCTGCGTCCGCTTCCGCAAGGCGGTCCTTTCCGGCGCACTCAAGGTCGAAGATTACACCAACTACCAGATGACCCTGCGGTTTACGGCCGGCGCCATGGGTGTGCCCTTTCTGCCGGTGCGCTCGGGGCTTGGAACGGATATTGTTCGGCACTGGGGCTACGATGCCGAACTGCGCCGCGGCGACCCCACGCTGCCCGACCACAAGCTGGTGGTGATCGACAACCCTTTCGGCGAATGGGCCGACGCCACCAAGCTGGTGCTGGTTCCGGCCATCCACCCCGATGTGACCATTCTGCACGTGCAGAAAGCGGACCGCAGCGGAAACGTGCGCATCGAGGGCCTGCCGTTCGTCGATGTGGAACAGGCCAAGGCCGCGCGGCACGTGGTGGTGACCTGCGAGACGCTGGTGGAAGGCGACGACCTGCGCCGGGAGCCGGAGTTCAACCATCTGCCGTTCATGCGGGTCGATGCGGTGGTGCCGCTGCCCATGGGCGCCTATCCAACCGCCTGTTACCGCCACTACGACTACGACCCGGTCTACCTGGCCGATTACGACCGCAGCGCCAAGGATGACGCCAAGTACGCGGCCTACCTGCAGCGCAACATTTTCGGTGTCGGCGACCACGCGGCAATGCTGGCCCTTGTGCCGCCCGAGCAGTTGAAGCGCATTCAGGCCGATCCCCGCACCGGGTACGCCAGCGGCCTGGATCGGCGGTAGCGGCGGACGGAAGAGGATATCGATGGACTACTCCCGACGAGAAATCATGACCGTGGTCGCCGCCCGCGAGATCCGCGACGGCGACATCGTCTTTTGCGGCACCGGCATTTCCATGCTGGCCGCCATGGCCGCCAAGCACATCAGCGCCCCCAACAGCGTCATTTTTTTCGAAACCGGAGCGATCGACGCCCGGCTCGAAGAGGTGCCGCTGGCCGTGGCCGATCCGCGCGTCATGCTGGACGCCGCGGTTAACGGCACGCTGGCCGATGCGTTCGCCTTCATGCAGCACCGGCTGTGGGGCCGCCGCGTGGTCGGCATCCTGGGCGCTGCACAGATCGACCCCTTCGGCAACCTGAACTCGACCCTCATCGGGGCGCACGACAACCCCACGGTGCGCTTTTCCGGAAGCGGCGGCGCGTGCGATGTCGGTTCCTTCGTCCAGCGCACCATCATTTTCATGCGCCACGAAAAACGCAAGTTCGTTCCCCGGCTCGACTATCTGACCTGCCCGGGATGGCTGGACGGCCCGCAGGGACGCAAAGCGGCCGGCCTCCCCGAAGGCGGCCCCGCGGCTGTGATCACCGACCTGGGCGTCATGCGCTTCGATGAAGAGACGCGGCGCATGTATCTCGCCGGCAGTTATCCAGGCGTCACCCCCGCTCAGATCCTGGACCACATGGGCTTCACGGTCGACGTGACGCGTGCCGCACCGATCGCCCCGCCTTCACCCGAAGAATTGACCATCCTGCGCGAGCGCTGCGACCCGCAGCGCCTGATCCTCGGCTGAAAACGATCCTCGGCTGAAAACCCCGCCTCAAAACAGCACGGCGCCGCCGGAGCGATCTCCAGCGGCGCCGCATTCGAACCCGGACAGCGAGCGCGGTCAGGGAATAATGCCCATCCCCTTGAGCACCGAGAGCATGATCGCCGCCGCCATGACCGAACCGGCCTGCCCGCCGGTATTCGCACCGATGGCATGCATGAGCAGAAAGTTATGCTTGTTGTACTTCTGGCCTTCGCGCTGGACCACGCGGGCGGCCATGGGATAAGCCGAAATGCCGGCCGCGCCGATCAGCGGATTGATCTTGCCGCCGCTGAGCAGGTTCATGAGCTTGCCGAACATGACGCCGCAGACCGTGTCGAGGCAGATGGCCACGAAGCCGAAGCCCAGGATCAACAGGGTCGAGCCTGTGAGAAACGCCCGGCCGTCCATGGTGGCGCCGATCGAGATACCCAGCAGAAGGGTGACCACATTGGCGATCTCGTTCTCCGAGGCCTTGGTCAGACGCGTCACCGCGCCCGACTCTTTCATCAGGTTGCCGAGCATGATGGTTCCCAGCAGCGGCAGCCCCTGCGGGGCGATCAAGCCGCCGACGATGGTGATGACGATCGGAAAAGCGATGCGCGCCGACTTGGAAACCGGTTTGTGATCGCTCATTTCACTCATGTTGATGGTGCGCTCTTTTTCGGTGGTCAGCAGCCTCATGATCGGCGGCTGAATGACCGGCACCAGCGACATATAGGAGTAGGCCGCCACCGACACGGCGCCCAGAAGGTGCGGCGCGAACTTGGAGGTGACGTAAATGGCGGTCGGCCCGTCGCAGGCGCCGATGACCCCGATCGCCACCGAGTCCAGCTTGGAAAAACCGAAAAACAGCGCCAGACCGATGGTCAGAAAGATGCCGAACTGTCCGGCCGCACCCAGCAGAAAGATCTTGGGATTCTCGAGCAGCGGGCCGAAGTCGGTCATGGCGCCGATACCGATGAAAATCAACAGCGGAAAAAGTTCGTTGCTCACGCCCATGTTGTAGATCGTGCGCAGGAACCCCTCTTCGCCCATCAATTCGGCAAGCGGAATGTTGATCAGGATGGCGCCGAACCCAATGGGGACGAGCAGCAGCGGTTCGACATCTTTTTTGATTCCCAGATAGAGGAGCAGGCATCCCAGAGCGATCATGATCGGGTTCGACCAGTGCAGGTGAAGGAATCCAGCTCCCAGGCCACTCAAGCCATTAATAATCGCATCCCACATGTTTCACTTCCTTTTTGCAGCGCGGATCGATCGGATCTCAATCGGCCGGGTTTTCTTCCTTGAACGGAAAGATTCTTTTGAGCAAGCCCATGAGCATCGCAAAAAGCCCCAGGGTGGCCACAGTTCCCCCCATGCCCACGACGATCATGGTCCATCCGAATGTCCAGTTGTCCATCTCCATTGCTACCTCCTTATTTAAAGCCAAAGCAGTTGAATCAGAATGTGCGACGTCAGCACGGCGGCCACGGAAAAAGGAATGCTGATTTTCAGGTACTCCTTCAAAGCGACTTTGAGTCCATGCTTTTCGAGGATCCCGCAGGCGAATACGTTGGCTGTCGCACCCACCGGTGTAATGTTGCCGCCCATGCCGGTCCCGATGAGCATGCCGTACAGCAGCGGCCAGGCCGCGATGCCCAGGGAGGCGGCCAGGCCTTTGCAGACCGGGATCATCAGGATGGTGTATGGCACGTTGTCCATGAACGAGGAGAGCGCCACCGAAACCCAGGTGATGAAGGCCAGCAGGCCCGTGGAACTGTCGAACCCGGAGCGGACCACGCCTTCCGCGAAATCGTCGAGCAACCCGGAGGCGTCCAACGCGTAGACGACCACGAAAACGCCGATGATGAAGAGGAAGGAGTTCCAGTCGAAATCGACGATCATTTCGCGAAGTTCCCGCCGCCCCATCCAGAGAGCGACGATGCCGGCGGCAAGTCCGACGATGCCGGGACGAATGCCGAATTCGGGAGCGATCACGAGCGCCGCCACACCGGCGACAAACAGAACGGAAGCGCCCTTGGTCACCGGGATATGCTCGGGAGACACCTCGATGATTTTGTTCATCCATCGAAAATTGAAGAGCAGGGTCGCCAGGGCGGCCAAAACGCCGAACAGCGTGATGGTCCCCAGGCCGATGCGCCCCTGGAAGTAATAGAAGTCGAGCGGCTTCATCCCCGTTTCCATGGCCAGGATGATGGATGGCGGATCGGCCACCATGGTGAAGGTGGTGACCACGTTGGAGCTGATCGCAATGGCGATCATATAATGGAAGAGAGAAGATTCGAGGCGCCTGCTGACCGCAATGGCCACCGGGGCCATCATCAGCACCACGCCCACGTTCTCCATGAACGCCGAGAGAAATGCGGTCAGACCCGCCAGGGCGAGGATCACGTAGCGCTCGACCCGCACATGACAGAGGATCCGGTTGGCGATGAGTTCGGGCATCCGGCTCAGCATGAAGACATGCGAGACCATCATGAAGCCCCAGTAGATGCCCATGACATCCCATTTGACTGCCTTGAACGCGGCCTCGGACGGGGTCACATATCCCAGAATCAGCAGCAGGGCGGCGGCGCCCAGGGAGGCGTAGGCGATTTTGACTTTGCGGCTCAGCGCCAGTGCGTAGCAGGCAATGAAAACTGCGAGCACGATGAGTTTGTCTGCCCCGTCCATTCTGAACCTTTCCCACGGCGATTTGAGAAGAGAAGGCCGAAACAGCAGGTACTACCGGCATGCCGGCCGGATGTCAAGATCAGGAGGTACAATAGTCTTCCAGTAGTCCGACCAGGAATCGCCACACCCGCTCCACCGAAGGAATGAAGAGCCGTTCGTCGGGCGAATGCGGGTTGCGGATGGTCGGGCCGATCGAAATCATTTCCATGTCCGGATAACGGCCGCCGATGATGGCGCATTCCAGGCCGGCATGGATCACCTGGACAACCGGTTCGCGTTCGAAAAGATTGCGGTAGGTCGTCCGCGCACGCCGCAGCAGCAGCGAATCGCTGCGGGGCGTCCAGGCGGGGTAGCCCTTGGCCTCCTGGACCCGGGCGCCAGCGAACTCGGCGATGGTACGCACCCGGGCCACGGTTTCTTCCAGGCGCGAGGTCACACTGCTGCGGGCGCTCATGAGAATGGCGGCCTTTCCCTGCCCGGCGCGGACCACCGCCAGGTTGCAGGAGGTTTCGACCATTTCGGGCATGGCGGCCGACATGTACTGGACGCCGTGCGGCAGGGCCGCCACGAACCGGATCAGGCGCCGGGTGGACTCCCCATCGAGGGCCGTCCGATCGGAGGCCGGCTCCGGCGCGAGTTCCACGCAAAGCGTGGTTTCGACGACAGCGTTCTCGGCCTTCAATACCGCCGCGGCCCGCGCAACCGCCTGCTCGAGCAGCGGCCGCGCCGGCGGCGGCACAACGGCGATTGCATATGCATCGCGGGCAATGGCGTTGTGACGGCTGCCCCCGTTGAAGCATTCCAGCCGCAAATCGGCGCAGTCCGCGAGGCTCTCTTTGAGCAGGCGCGCCAGAAGCAGATTGGCATTGGCGCGCAGCTTGTGGATATCGATCCCTGAATGTCCGCCTTTCAGGCCGCCGACAACGAGCTTGAAGCGCAACCAGTCCGCCGGGACCGGATCGGTTTTCAGTTCGAGATCGAGATGAATATCCCGCCCGCCCGAGCAGCCGATGGTGAAGACGCCCTCGTCTTCCGAATCGATATTGATCAAAATGCTTCCCGTAATCAGCTCGGGGCTCATCTGCATGACGCCGCTGAGGCCGCTTTCTTCATCGACCGTGCAGAGCAGTTCGAGGGGCGGCCGGGCGATGTGCTTTGCTTCCGAAAGGGCGAGGGCATACGCCAGGGCGATGCCGTTGTCGGCTCCGAGCGTGGTCCGGTCGGCCGTGAGCCAATCGCCCTCGCGATGGCTGCGAATCGGATCGCGGCTGAAATCATGCGGTGAATCGGGTGTTTTTTCGCACACCATGTCCATATGCCCCTGCACCACGATGGTGGGCGTCTTCTCGTGGCCGGGAGCGGCCGGCACGCAGATGACCAGATTACCGACGGCATCCCCGCGGCATTCGAACCCGCGCTGGACGGCCCAGGTTTTCAACCATTCGGCCACGCCTTTTTCATTTCCCGAACAGCGGGGAATGGCATTGATCTGTTCAAAATAGTCCAATATCCGCTCGGTGGCGCTATCCATTGCTTCTCCTTTTAGCCTGATGCCGCACGGATGGATCCCCCGATCCGGTGCAGCCGCGTATGAATGGAGAGAAAAACGACACCTGCATCATTCAATTTCATGCCTGGCGCAGGCAGGGTTCTTTTTGAGAACATGTACCGGTATGCCGGGTCCGGAGCATTGATCATCCGCAATCGATATATCGTGTGTGGGTGCAACAACGTCTCCCGTGCTATAGCGCAATTTCGCATGGGGTTACAAGCGGAACCGGACACCGCCGCAGGCAATCGCATGTCTCTTCACATCCGGCTTCGGTATCGGTATCGAACAAAGGCCGTCGGTACGGTCCGGTTCCAAGGAGAAGTATTTGGCATTGCGATGGCGACCCCGCTACCAACGCGACCCTGTTCGATATCCCCGACCAGCGTCCCCTGACACACCGTTTCGCAAAACCAATTTGACGTATCTGAGCATTTCAGATAGCCCTCTTTCGGAATGGGTTCCCATATGGTGAACCGCCTGTTCCCAAAACGTCCTCGCCCCAGCCATTGTTGTTGACATTTTGGAATAAATATGATCGCTTAACGGTTTTCGGATGTTCCGCAACACCATCGACTTTCCCAATCGCAAGGAGGTGCCGAATGACCGGTTTCACTGCAATCAGCGCTCAAAATGGCTGGATCATGGCCGTTACCGGAGCACTGATCGTCATGACGGGCCTTACGGTCCTGGCCGCCATCATTTCCCAACTACACAGGGTGATCGCCCTGTTCGAACGTAAACCGGGCGGGAACCACGCGCTCCCGGCAACCGCGCAGCCCCGCAAGGCCCCTCCTGACGATTTTCTGAACGACCCGCCCGCCGCGGCCGGTTTCTACCAGGTCCTAACCGCCGATCTGGGGGAAGAATTTCTGCTGGCCGACATGTTCGCTATCTTAAAGAAAGAAGGGAACACCCATCCGCATATGACCCTCAAGTCGCTTCGCGAAAACGGTTACCTGCTGCCGCTGGGCGATGGGCGCTTCAAATGGAAAAGCTGATGGCTTAACAATAGGGGGAGCAGCGCATGGACCTGTTGATCGAATTTTTGAAAAACACAGGTTTTCTGCTTGTCGATATCCGCTATCTGCTCATGATCGGCGTGGGTATCCTGTTCTGCTATCTCTCCATTGCGAAGCAGTACGAACCCCTGCTTCTTCTTCCGATCGGCTTCGGCATCATCGTCGGCAACATCCCCTTTTTCAAGGGTTTCGGCCTGGGCATCTACGAAGACAACAGCGTACTCCACTATCTCTACTTCGGAGTCACGTCCGGGCTTTACCCCTCGATCGTGTTTCTCGGCCTCGGCGCCATGACCGATTTCTCTTCCATGCTGGCGCGTCCCAAGCTGATGCTGCTGGGCGCCGCCGCGCAGATGGGCATCTATTTTACTCTTCTCAGCGCCCTGTTTCTTGGCTTTTCCCCGAGGGAGGCCGCGTCCGTAGCGATCATCGGCGGTGCCGACGGGCCGACTTCGATTTTCCTGACCGCCAAGTTGGCGCCGCACCTGATCGGTCCCGTGGCCATCGCCGCCTACTCTTACATGGCCCTGATCCCGATCATCCAACCGCCCATTATGCGCCTGCTGACCACCCACAAAGAGCGGTTGATCCGCATGCCCGACACCGAGCGCGAGGTCAGCCGGAAGGAACTGGTCTTTTTCCCCGTTGTCGGCCTGCTGCTCTGCACTTTTCTGGCGCCCGCTTCGATCCCGCTGCTGGGACCGTTTTTCTTCGGCAACATCATGAAGGTCTCCGGCGTTGTCGACCGGCTTGCCAAAACCGCGAGCTCCGCGATCATCGATACGGCGACAATTTTCCTCGGCTTCACGGTCGGCGCCAGCACTCAGGCAGATGTCTTCCTGACGCCCAAGTCGCTCGGGATATTCTTCCTGGGTTCGATCGCTTTTTCGATCGCGACGGCTTCGGGCGTTCTGTTCGGCAAGCTGATGAATGTTTTAATGCGCGAGAAGATCAATCCGCTCCTGGGAGCCGCCGGCGTTTCGGCCGTACCCGGTTCGGCCCGTGAAGTACACCAGGTCGCGCAGAAAGAGGATCCCGGCAATTACCTGCTCATGCATGCCATGGCCTGCAACGCCTCCGGCGTGATTGGATCGGCGATCTGCGCCGGTATTCTGTGGAGCTTCATGATGAAGTGAACCGCCGGCCGCGCGCTCAAAGCCGCGGCGGCTTGAAATTCCAACACCGAAGGGGCGCCCGCCGCCACTGCCTGCGATCTTTCCGGAACCGCTTTCCCCCTTGACCCGCTTCGGCCCGTATGACTACATACAAAGCAGTGTTTCGATGCCCGACAGATCATTCTGCCGGTTGACCGTTCACCATTACACCTGGGGAGGTCAATATGATTGCAAAGATCATTATCAAGCGGCGTTTCAAGGCAGACAAAACACGGCAAATTCTGGCTCTGCTGAACGAGCTGCGGTCACGCGCCATGAGCCAGCCCGGATACATCTCCGGTGAAACCCTGACCAAGAGCGGCTTTCCGAACAACATGGTGATCATCGCCACCTGGCAGGACATCGCTTCCTGGCAAGCCTGGCGAGCCAACGAGGACCGCATTCGCTTCGAGGCCATGCTGGAGCTCTTACAGGAGCGGCCCACCGAATACGAAGAATATCTTCTGGGCACTCCGCTCCACCTGGACGCAGCCCCTACCCACACATCGGAGTAGACTTAAGATGAAGCAATGGAAATGTACGGTTTGCGGCTACATCCATCAAGGCGATGAACCTCCCGAGCAATGCCCGGTCTGCGGCGCCGAGAAGAGCAAATTCATACCGGTAGACGACGCGCCGCAGCCGGCGCCCGAACCCGGTGCCCGCCCGGCTCCGGCGCCCGAGCCCGAGGTTCGACCCCGCCCGGCCGCAGCGCCCGACCGGCAGCCAAAACCGCTGCTGCGCTACCCCCAGGTTTTGACGCGACTGCACGGGCATCCCATGACCGTGCATGTTCCGAACGGCGTGCTTCCCGTTTCCGTTCTGTTCATGCTGATGAGCGTCTGGCTGCAGTCCGAATCACTGGCCGCGGCAGCCAAGTACAATCTTTTTTTCGTCACCCTGGCCATGCCGGCCGTGATCGTGACCGGACTCGGCGATTGGGTGAACCGTTACAAGGGGCGGATGACCAGGATCTTCAGCACCAAAATGATCTGTGCCGGCATCGTCACCATCATGGGCCTGACCCTGTCCATCTGGTGGCTTGTTCAGCCGCAGGTTTACCTCGGCGGCCCCGCCAGGGTGGGCACGTTCATTATTTTTCACCTGATCGGACTGATTGCGGCGATCATCGCCGGCTGGTATGGCGGCAAGCTGGTTTTCCCCAAAAAGTAGGGAGCAGTTCACAAACCTCATTCGGAATTCGAAACCGCACCGGGAGGCGACCGATCTGCGCGTGCTTCGACCTTCCCGGTCGAACGTTCCGATTCGCGGCCATTCAGGATAGGCGGCGGCGCCCGCAAACCCTTGCCTGGCGCGCATTTTCAGGCCATCAAACGGAGAGCCCCACCAGCGGGCGATCGCGGCGCACCCCATACCCGGCTATGGCTTTTTTGGAGCGGTACCTACGCAAGCAATGGACACGAGACCAGCCAGGCGCCCCAGCCGCCCTCCTTCGCCGTCCAGCGGATGACCCTGCCGCCGCCTTCGGTGTAAGGCCGCAGGTCTGGCATTTCCTCACAACGGAATCCAGAGAGCACCCAGAATCCGTTTTCTGCCGTATGCTGGTGCATTGCCTGGAAAAGAACCTTGAGCGTGGGAGGGCGCAGGTTTGCGGTCAGCAGGTTGAACCGCTGTTCGCCGAGATCTTCAAGCGTTCGCTCCGTGGCGATCATGCGCTTTTCCATTCCGTTAAGGCGTGCGTTGGCCATCGTCTCATGGCATGCCAATGGATCGATGTCCAGCGCAACCGCCGATTCCATGCCTAAGGCCAGCGCGGCGAGGGCCAATACGCCCGTACCCGTACCGATATCGAGAATCGATTGCCGGGAGTTCAACCGTTCGACCGCCATATCGACGCCCTGTAGCGCCAGACGGGTAGTGGGATGATCGCCGCACCCGAACGATGCGCCGCTTGCCAGCAGGACCATCACCTCACCCGATGCAACGGCGGTATCGGTTTCGGCGGGGCCGAGCCATATTCTCGGCGCCACGCGGTGCGGACGCGCATAATTACGCTCCAACTCAGAAAACCCAAAGCGATGCGAATATCGCAAAAGGCCCTTTTCCAGCAGCGTTTTGACCGCCGATCGAATTTCGTTACGGGCGACGATCGGTCGCAGGTGTCGCACGGCACACTCAACCGCCTTAAAGGTCAAACGCGGCGTCTCCGCGAATAATCCGATGATTTCTTCTTCAAGCTGCATTCCGCCCGCCAGTGGACGTTCCACGACCGCTTCTTACGCATCCGAGCAAATACACTGCCACGCGTGTTACGAATATTCCTGAAATGCTCAAGTACGTCACAATGCCTTAGCGCAAGAGCGCACAGAGGTCACAGAAGATGATTTCTATCCTTTTCTCTGTGTTCTCTGTGTCCTCTGTGGTGAAACCATACGTCAAAGTAATCAGGCCGGTATGTACCAAGGGGCGTTCTCGGGGCTCTCTTTGAGGGTGATCGATAAGCAGCGAACCAGCACGCCGCTTTTTATGACTCAGCGCACTTCGACAACAAAGTAACCGGCATATCACAGGGCGTTCTCGAAGATAGCCTGGGGCGGCCGATCTCCGGCCGCGGGCGGATCAGTGTTTTTCAGGGACCGCCGCTTTCAGCTGCTGCTGATACCAACAGGCGAATTCATACATTCCGATGAAGCGTTCATCTGAGTTGATAATCCCCAGTGCAATTTCAAGCACGCCCCGCGCATATGCGTTGCCGTAATGTTCGTGCCCGCAGCGCTGGAGGAAGTCGCGCACCAACTGCTGCGTGGTGCGCTGCGTCGGATCACGGCGGATGTCAATGGGATCTTTGGGCATGTCGAAGGGCTCCCATTTTTCATAGCCGATGCGATCGATGCGTCTTTTCTGGCGTGGAGACATGCTCTCGTAGATGGCCCTTTTCTTTTCCTGGCCTTCGGTTTCTGCTGCCACGGCCCTACCCCCTTGTCCCGGCGCCCTGATCGTCGCGCAGCCTCACCCCCAGGTATTCTTCTGAATAATCGGTGAGCAGCGCCATCGATAACGGCACCAGCATTTCGGCCAGGCGCGGATAGCGGCTTTGAATCTCCTGCGCCAGGGCGAAGGAGATCTCGTACAATTTCCGGTGAACTCCGTCCAGCTTGACCGTGGGATACGAGCGGCCCGGCTCGAAGGCGCTCAGATTGCAGCTGTGCGCCTTATCGCCAATCTGAGTGGGAATGCCATACAGGCGGCAGGTGATCGGCCGGACGTCATACATCAGGCAATGCTGATTCTCTTCCAGGAGCGGGCAGGCGACACGCAGGGCGGCCATATCCTCCAGAATCTGAGCTTCCGGTTTGCCGTTCTGGTGCTCCCGGTACGCCTGGCGCTTGATCCTGACCAGTGTCCGATCGGCCGTGTTGGCGCTGGCGATCACCGCCTCACGCGCATCGCCCGCGAACCGTTCGTCGAAGCGGGCCTTGATGTAAAGCGCCTCGATCAGCGTCAAATCGAAGACCGCATGACAGCAATCCGCGCAGCCCGGTTTGCAGCGGACACACTCCGGATAGGCTTGCTGTACCTGCTCGAATGCCGCCCCGACCTGCCTGACCAGTGTTTCGTATTGTTCAAAGTATTTCGAAAAATCCATGTGTGCCTCTCCCTCGAAGGATCCGGTGAAGCGCCCCGCCGGAACGCCCTTCGGCGCGTTCACTGTTGCGGAACCCCATATTTGATACTTTACGGCATCCTTAAAAGTCCGGTATCGCGTGTTCACCACACTCCCGTCGTCCTTGCGACGGACTGCACGTACACCTCGAAACAACAGGATGCACGGCGCCTTGATCCTATTTTTTCGGTGCCGTCATTGGAACTTTTTAGTCGCCATCATCATTGTTTCACGTGAAACACGCGTCGGGATAGACCCTGCGAAGTTATGGCTTGAACCCGCCGCGCTTCCGACATTACACGCTTCCGGATTTATTTTCCAATGCAAAAGCGGCTGAAAATTCGATCGAGAAGATCCGGGCCAGCCTGTTCACCGGTGATTCGCTGAAACGCTTGAACGGCATCCGAAAGATCGCAAACCACCAGGTCCTCCCCGATCCCGTGCAACAATCCGTCCCGTGCGCGTTGCAGCGATCCGCTTGCAGTTTCCAATTCCACCTTCTGCCGGACGGTGGGTATGAGCATGGAGCTGGATAGTTTATCTGTAGCGATGCACTGCTCGGCGATAACCTGCTCCAATTCGGCGATCCCTTCCCCGTTCAAGGCCGAGACACCGACCACCGCCGCGGCCGGCTCGTGCGGCCCCGGCAATCGATACGGCCGGCCTTCGACAAGGTCGATTTTGTTGACCACCAGAATGAGTTTGCTTCCGCGAGCCGTCTCCAGCGCGACCCGGTCTTCCTGGTTCATCGGCGCGGTGCTTTCCACCACGAAGAGCACGATATCCGCCGCTCCGATCGCCTCCCTGGCCTTGCCAACGCCGAGGCACTCGATCGGATCATCGCTGGAACGAATTCCGGCCGTGTCTACGAGCGTGACCGGAATGCCGCGAATCGCACAGGCTTGCTCGATGGGGTCTCGTGTGGTGCCGGCGAAGGCGGTAACAATGGCTTTTTCCTGGCCCAGCAGGCGGTTCAACAAGCTGGACTTGCCGACATTGGGCCTGCCGGCGATCGAAAGCCGAACGCCGTCGCGCAGGGCGTGGCCGTGTTCGAAGTCTTCAAGCAGGGCGGCGATGGGGGCGAGAAGCTCGTTTTCGATCTCCTTGCAAAGCGCCTGTCGATCGGGATCCGCTTCGAGTTGGTCGCCGAATTCGATTTCGGCCTGCAATTCAGCGAGCCGCACCTGCAGGCGCTCGGTCCAACGCTCCACCTGACGCTTTAATTGACCGGAAAGATGACTGTTGGCGATTTCCAGCGCCCGTCGCGACCGGGCGTTGATCAGGTCGGCAACGGCTTCGGCCTGGCTGAGATCGATGCGGCCGTTGAGAAAGGCGCGCCGCGTAAATTCTCCGGGCTGCGCCGGCCTTGCCCCGAGCCGAACGACCAGTTCGAGGATCTGTGATAAAACCGCCGCTCCTCCATGGCTTTGAATTTCGACCACGTCTTCACGCGTATAGGAGTGCGGCGCCCGCATTACGGCCAGCAGGACCTCGTCGATGGTCTGATTATTGACGCAATCGACGATCCTTCCGTAATAAAGGTGATGCGAGTTCCAATTCCCGTCCGCAGCGTTGCCGCCTGCCGTTTGAAAAATGCGCCGCGCAAGCGGTTCGGCTTGAGGGCCGGAGATGCGGATAATTCCGATGCCGCCCCCTATGGGCGTGGCAATTGCGGCGATGGTGTCGTGGTTCATGCGAAGATGTCCGGAGTTACCGAACCTCCGGGCCGAATAGAGCGCAAGCGGGATGGAGCGGTTGCGGTCCCCTTGCCGCGTTCGACAGCGTGTCGATCGTCAGTTGGCCTCCCGGTTGCGCTTTCGTTTTTTGGGAAAGATGACGAGTTTTCGATAATATCCTTCTCCGACGCTCTGGGTGCGCACTTCCTGATTGTCCTTCAAATGCAAATGGACGATCCGCCTGTCGTAAGCGTTCATCTGCCCGATGGTCACCGGTTTGTTGATTTTTTGCGCTTTTTCGGCCATCCGGCTGGCGAGATTCTTTAAACTGATTTTGCGCTGTTCCAGATAGCCCTCGACATCCACGAGAACGCGTATGCGCTGATCGCTTTTCTTGTTGATGATCTTCTCCACCAGATATTGCAGCGCTTCCAGTGTTTGCCCCCGCTTTCCGATCAACACAGAACTGTTTCCACCCTCGACCCTGAAGATCAGCCGCGCGTTGCTCGCTTCGGAAGAGACCACCGCCCCGTCGGTGATGAAATCAACCAGTTTTTGCAGCGCTTCACGACCTGTCTGCACTGCATCGCTCATGACTTCCGGGGGGAGCACGATGCCCTCCGGTTCGCCATCGCTGTCCGATTCCGGATCCGGCGCGGCTTCCGTCTCGACCTCGTCTTCAATCTGGAACGCATCTTTCACGAGGTCACGGGCCTGTTGCCGTGCCTCCTTCTGAATCGCGCCCTCGTTGGTGTAGTGGTTGGTTTTCACGCGAATCTTGGCTTTGCGAACCCCGACCAGACCGAATATACCGCTCGATCCATAAGAAACCACGTCGTACTGGATACTGTCCCTCGTCAGGGAAAGTTCTTTGCAGGCCGTTTCCAAGGCCATCTCGACTGTTTTGCCCTCAAATTCGATATAATTCGTCATCCATGAACCTCCGCTGACTAAGCCATCTTCTTCTGGGTAAAGTATTGCTGCGCAATGGAGACGATGTTGCTCACCAGCCAGTACAGCACAAGACCTGAGGGGAAATTAATGAAGATGAACGTGAATACAAGTGGGAGCAGCATCATCATACGCGCCTGCGCAGGGTCGCCGGGAGGGGGCGACATTTTCTGCTGCAGGAACATGCTGGCGCCCATGATCAGCGTCAGCACGGGGATGCCGTAAGGCGCCTGCATCAAAGGGATGCTGAAGCCGAAGTTGAAAAGACGGTCGGGCGCCGCCAGGTCGTTGATCCAGCCGATGAACGGTGCATGCCGCAGTTCGATGGCCTGGTACAGCATCTGATATAGGGCGAAAAAGACCGGCAGCTGAATCAGCATGGGCAAACACCCGCCCATCGGGTTGATTTTGTAAGTCCGATAAAGCCCCATGATTTCCTGATTCATGCGTGCCTTGTCGTTTTTGTATTTTTCCCGGATCTCCTGCATCAACGGCTGCAGTTTCCGCATCTCGCTCATCGACTTATAACTTTTGCCGGCAAGCGGCCAGAATGCCAGACGCGTCACGATGGTCAGGATGATGATCGCGACCCCGTAATTCGGAATGAAGCGGTAGATGAAATTCATGAACCACAGGCAGGGCCGGGCGATAAAATCGAACCAGCCGAAATCGATCGCGCGGTCGAGATCGTTGTTGAGGCTGCGCAGGGTCGACAGGCTTTTGGGTCCCATGAAGATGCTGAAGTCGTAGCTCCTTTGCTGCTGCGGCCCGAGCGGCTCGGTCTTGAAAACCAGCCGATTGGAAAGCACCTTGTCCTCATACGCCGGGAACATTTGCCCTTGAAGGCCTTCCTGCGGGATCAAACTGTTCATGAAGTAGCGGCTTTCGTTGGACACCCACTGGATCCGGCCTTCACCCTTTTTTTGCTCTTCGATATCGTCCGGCTTCAACTGGACCAGACTGTCGTCGATCAGGCCGCTCGGGCCTTCGAAGCCATAACTCTGATTTTCGAAGGACATGATGTTGCGCAGTGTCACCTGGAGCTGATTCGGCCCGTTCGTTGCTCCATCGTTGAAAATATTGATCTTCAGCCCGATTAAATAGCTGTGCGGAGAAAAGGTGTAGATTTTTTCAACGCGCAGCCCGTCGGTAGTCTGATTGGTCAATTTTAGCGTAAAGGGTTCGGAATCAAGCGTGATCCGATCCCGCGATTCACTGCTCTGGTAGGTTCCGCTGGCCAATTCGTCTCGAAGATCCCCATTGGCGGAGAGCAGATAGCTCCCACCGATCATACCCTGTGATATCAGGGACTTGGGAGGCGCATCGGGTTCAACGCGTTCGCGATATTCTTTTAAAACCATATCGACGACGGCGCCGCCGCGTTCGGACACGGTGACAGCATACAGCCCTGTTTCAATCTTGAACGAACGTGCGGGGCCGGCCGCCCGTGCGGGGGCCGCTTCGCCGCCGCCCGACGGCGCTGCCGGCGCTTCGGTTTGCGGAACGGCTCCGGGTTTCGCTTGATCAGTCGCGGCGGGCGTTTCGGCGGCAGGTTGCCGGGTTGCGTCTTGTACGGGTGCCTGGGGCGCGGGGGGTGAAAAAAAGATGTTCCACAGCAGGAAAACGACAAAAGAGAGCGCGATGGCAATTGGTAAGCGTGCTTGTTCCATAGGGTCTCCTCAATAATTCCGGGCGCGCCGAGAGAGTCGGGGTTCTGGGGCTTCTAACCGAGGATGCGATGAGCAACGAGGATCGAGGGCTGAAGCGCAATGCGCTGGGCCCTTACAGGGGATCAAGGCACCGGATCGTAACCGCCGGCGTGCCAGGGATGGCAGCGCAACAAACGCTTGACCGCCAGTGAAGCGCCTTTCAGGGCGCCGTGACGGCGGATAGCCTCCAGTGCGTACTGGGAGCAACTCGGGCTGAATCGGCATGCCGGGCCCACCAAGGGCGAGATGAGCAACTGATATGCCCGAATCAGGACCGTCGCCAAAACCCTTACCGGCAGGCTAGCGGTCTCGTGTTTCCCTGATTTGCGCAAAGAGGCCTTCCAAGGATGAAACGGCTCGCGATGAGGGGATATCGGCCGCCGCTTTCTTGGCGATGATGCTGATATCCCAATGTTTTTTGAGAACGTGCCGGTTCAGCCTGAAAAAATTCCGGGTAATGCGTTTAAGGCGATTCCGTACCGCAGCTTTCCCCACCCTTCGAGTGACGGTGATCCCGAGGCGGCAGCGATTCAGCGTGTTCGGACCGGCGTAGGCGATGAAAAAACGGTTTTGCAGCTTTCTACCGTTCTGCGCCAATAAAAGAAATTCGGAACGCCGTAGCAGCCGGTCGGCTTTGGTGTAAGTCTGTACTGCCGTTGGATCTTTCGGTTCCAATGTCACTCGTGGTTTAAATCCTCCAGGTCGCCATCACCGATATCGGCGAATTGCCGGGAATCGGTCAAAACCTGTCAGCACAGACCAACTGTCTGTGTCTAACCGCCGCACGTCATGCGCGGCGTCACGCGCCTTGCGCTACCGACCTTCAGCTCAATGACAGGCTTTAACCTGCGCCGTTCAATCGACGATTATACCAGGCGTTTGCGACCTTTGGCGCGCCGCCGGTTCAGCACCAGCCGCCCGGCCTTGGTGGACATGCGCTTGCGGAAGCCGTGCGTCCGCACCCTCTTGATTCTACTCGGTTGAAACGTTCTTTTCATTCTTCGCTTCCTTCTTCGTCCGGGACTTCGGTTCGGACTTCATGCGTCCACGATTTCTGTCCCGATGAACCCGCGAAAATAATCACACCAAAAAAGAAAAGTCAACGAAAACATTGAACACAATCGGCCCCTTCGCTCTTTCGGCATCAGGGTTTAAGTGTCTCCAGGATTTCGAACTCTTCGAGATGAAACCTTCTGTCCGGATAGATGGTGATCTGTTTCCCGAGCTGATGTTCCAGAGCGGTAATGATATGATTTTCCTCGCCGAGCAGCAGGTCGGCGATCTGCGGGCTGACCTTAAGCGTCAGTCCCATGCCGGCCATATCCGACGCATTGCGCAGAATTTCGCGGTGAATATTGTAGCAGATGCTCTGGCCCGAAAGCAGATAGCCCTCGCCCTCACAATAAAAACAGGGTTCGCACAACTGGCGGCTCAGTGGTTTGCGGATGCGTTTGCGGGTCATTTGAATCAGTCCCATATCGGACATGGGCAGGATATGGGTTTTGCTGCGGTCCCTGGAAAAGGCTTCGCTCAGAGCATTGAAAATTTTTTCCTGGTTGGATTTCTTCTCCATATCGATGAAATCGATGATGATGATTCCACCGATATCGCGCAAACGGATCTGGTAGGCGATTTCTTTAACCGCCTCCAGGTTGGTCTTCAGGATCGTTTCTTCGAGGTTGTGCTTGCCGACATAACGCCCCGTGTTGACGTCAATGGCGACGAGCGCTTCGGTGTGCTCGATCACGATGTAGCCGCCTGACTTGAGCCACACCTTCTTCTTGAGGGCCCTCGATATATCGCCTTCCAGGTTGAAGGCGTCCAGGATCGGCTCTTTGCCTTCGTAGAGCTCGACGGTCGATTTGAGACTGGGCATGAACGTGTCCAGGAACGAGAGAATCGACTGATACCCGCTGCGGGAATCGATGATCAGCTTCTCGGCATCGTGCAGCAGCAGGTCGCGCACGGCGCGCAAACGAATGTCGAGTTCCTTGTGGATGAGCGCCGGGGCCGGGGCGGATTTGAACCGGCGCTGAATGCCCTGCCACAAATTTTTCAGGAACTCCATTTCCTGGGCGATTTTTTCCTGGCCGACACCTTCCGCGGCCGTGCGTACGATGTACCCCTGATTGTCGCTGCGTAGCTGGGCGACCGCCTGTTTCAGACGCGCGCGTTCCGCCTCGTCATCGATGCGGCGCGAAACCCCGATATGGTTGGAGGTGGGCATGAGCACGAGAAAGCGCCCCGGCAGGGAGATGTGCGAGGTGATGCGCGCGCCCTTGGTTCCGATCGGCGACTTAGCCACCTGGACCAGCATTTCCTGGCCTTCGGTGATCAGGTCGATAATGTTGACATCGCTGCGACCATTGTCGCCCGGTGCGGCGATTTTGCTTTCGGCACCCGGCTCGCTTTTTTCCTCTTCCGCCTCTTCACCGAAAAAAGAGGCCATTTCCGCGTTGTCGGTGTGAATGTCATTGACGTAGATGAAGGCCGCCTGATGCAGGCCGATGTCCACGAAGGCCGCCTGCATTCCGGGCAGCACCCGCTGGACCCTACCTTTATAAATATTGCCGGTACTGTCGGAGGCTCCGATGCGTTCGATGAACAGTTCGACGATCGTACCGTCTTCAACCAGCGCCACCCGCGCTTCGTGCGCGGTATCGTTGATGATGATCCTTTTGTTCGCCATGAGACACCCGCTTCGAATTGAAAAATGCTAAAGCCCGAGCAGTCGGCTAGGGCGCCAGTACGCCGCGCCGATCCAGCTTGCGGATGCGCACCGTTTCCAGAGTTTCGCCGCTGAGCCCGAAAAGCGCAACCAGAATCTCGGCCGGCCGGATCGTACGGCCTTCTATCGACCTGAGGCCGAGGTAAAGGGCCGCCTTTTCCAGCTCCAGCGTTTCGACGCACGACTTGAGATCGATTCGCCCGCCCCCGCGCTGCGCTGCACGGGTATACGGCCATCGGTCGCTGGCGTGAAATGCGCGGATGCGCGCGGCGTCGAAGCCGCCGTCGCACTCAAGACGATAGTGGAGCACGCGGTCCCCATCCGGGGGCGAATCGAGCATCCTACGGGCGGCGACGATCTTCAGGCCGTCCGGTAAATGGGGATTGATGCAAGCGGTCAGATCGCGGGCCGCCAGATCTTGCGGCACCTTGATGCGCATGCGTTCGCCTTCGCTTTCCATACCCACCGGCAGCGGATCATCGAAGGAGATGCGCGGCATGGGATGAAACCCCTGGGAATACTGCACCGACACACCGGCGCGCCGCAGCGCCCGGGCGAAGATATGGGCCATTTCGAGATGACCGAACAGCCGCGCGGATCCCAATTTGCTGTAGGTCAGCTCCCAGCGGACATAATCGGGCGCAGCCGCAGAAGGCAGCGCCGGCGCCGGCGCCTCGAAACCAGTGAAGATGCGCGGCCGGACGGTTCTAAAATCGCATACCCCGCAGCCGTGACACGCCCCGCCGCGGCAGTCATCCACCTTTTCCCCGCGCAGGGCCGCATTCCACTGCGCCTCGAAAAACGCCGCCGCAACGCCGGTATCCATGTGAGCCCAGGGCAACGGTTCGCGAAGGTCCCGCGTTCGTGTGGTATAGAACCCGATGTCCAGGCCGCAGCGCGCGAAGGCTTGGCGCCAGGGGGCGAAATCGAACTGGTCCGTCCACCCGTCGAAGGTGCATCCAAGCCGAAAAGCCTGCTCGATCACACCGGACAGCCGCCTGTCGCCGCGCGCCAGCACCCCTTCCAGCAGGCTCATTTCCGGCTGTTGCCATTTGACACGCAGGCCCTGCCGGTCCAGACGCGTCTTCAGATATTCGATCCGCGACCGGGATTCCTCGAGGTCACACTGCGCTGCCCACTGGAACGGCGTGTGCGGCTTGGGGATGAACGTGGTGACGCTGACATTTAGGGTGTTGCGCCGGCGCAGGCCCGTGACCTTTTGAAGTTCCCGGACCAGATCGACGATCGCCTCCAGGTCGCCCTCGGTTTCAGTAGGCAGCCCGATCATGAAGTAGAGCTTGATCACCCGCCAGCCCAGGCCGAACGCCTCCTTTACGGTCGAAAAGACGTCGGCGGCGGTGATGTTTTTGTTGATGGCGTCGCGCAGGCGCTGACTTCCGGCTTCCGGGGCAATGGTGAAACCGGTTTTACGGACCTGGCGGATCAGTTGCATCATCTGCGGCGTCAAGGTGCCTGCCCGCACCGAGGGCAGCGAAAGCGCCACCCGCTCGCGCCCGCAATAGTTCATCAAGCTCTGCATCAGCGGCATCAGGCCGGTGTAGTCGCCCGTGCTCAGCGAGAGCAGCGAGAGGTCTTCATATCCCGTGGCGGCCAGTGATTCTTCCGCCAGGTCGAGCAGCCGCCGCGGGGACCGCTCGCGCACGGGACGGTAGATCATGCCGGCCTGACAAAAGCGGCAGGCCCGGCTGCAGCCGCGCGAGATCTCCAGCCGCAGGCGGTCGTGCACCGGGCGCCCGAATGGGACGACAGGCCGCCGGGGGAACTCGGCTTGATCCAGATCGGCGACGATGGCCCGACGGATGCGTTTCGGGGCCGCTTCGCCCGCGGTGAGACGCTGGAATCCGGACGCATCGTAATTCGGCGTGTACAAGGAGGGGATGTAAACCCCAGGCAGACGGGCCCAGTCGGCCAGCAGTGCACGGCGCGAAGTGTTTCCACCGGAGCGCCATCGAAGCCACGTTTCGGCCAGCTGCAGGATCAACGTTTCCCCGTCTCCGAACACCATGGCGTCGAAAAAGTCGGCCATGGGCTCCGGATTGCAGACGCAGGGCCCGCCGGCGATCACCAGTGGGTCGGAAGGCCGGCGCTCCGCCGCACGCAGGGCCAGCCCGGACAAGTCCAGCATGTTGAGGACGTTCGTATAGTTGAGTTCGTAGAGCAGGCTGAACCCGATGATATCGAAATCCCCCAGCGGGCGATGCGACTCCAGCGAAAAAAGCGGTTTTGCGTTGCGCCGCAGTTCCGCCTCCATGTCTTTGCCGGGAGCAAAAACCTGCTCGGCCGCGATCCCGTCGCGCCGATTGAGGATATCGTAAAGGATCTGCAGGCCGAAATGCGAAGTACCGATCTCGTAGAGATCGGGGAAGGCCAGCGCGATCCTCAAACGCACATCCGCATCCACTTTGCGGCAGCGGTTGGGTTCCGTACCCAGGTAGCGGCTCGGGTGAGAAACCCGGGCCAACATATCTTGAATCGATAGCACGCGCATGTTAGATTGCGATTTTGCTTTTGCGGCGCCCGAAGCGCCAATTATTGGAGAAAATTATAAAATTTATTTTCATGGCAGACTTTGCACCCCAAATCAAGGCCAAAACCCTCGCCTTGGTCCTGATCCTGCTGATCGGCGCCGCGCCCGCTCAGGCCTTCGAACGCCGCACACCGGTTGTTGCCGCGATCGAATCGGTCGGACCGGCGGTGGTCAATATCAGTTCGGAATA
This sequence comes from Pseudomonadota bacterium, assembly GCA_023435265.1. GTDB lineage: Bacteria > Desulfobacterota > Desulfobacteria > Desulfobacterales > Desulfosarcinaceae > UBA2230. The sequence continues at coordinate 2,018 of JAEYRZ010000187.1, read as the reverse complement.
TGAAATACAGCAGCGCAGCCCGTTCGGCCGCGATTTTTTCCCGGACAGCTTCTTCCGGGATTTTTTCGAGCCCCGCACACAGAAACGTACGAGCCTCGGGTCCGGAATCATTATCGACGGCCGGCGCGGCTTCATCTTGACCAATGCGCATGTGATCGAAAAACGTGCCCTGATCAAGGTGATTCTCAAGGATGAACGCCAGTTCGAGGCCAGCATCGTGGGCGTGGATCCCGATTCGGACCTGGCGGTGCTCAAAATCAGCGCCGAGGCGCCGCTGCCCGCGGTTCCCATGGGCAATTCGGACGATCTGCTGATCGGCGAGACGGTCATCGCCATCGGCAATCCGTTCGGATTCTCGCATACCGTCACCACCGGCGTGGTCAGCGCGATCAACCGCAGTATCAAGACCGAAGACCGGGTCTTCCACGAATTCATCCAGACCGATGCCTCCATCAATCCCGGCAACAGCGGGGGCCCCTTGCTCAATATCAACGGCGAGCTGATCGGTATCAACACGGCCATCTACGCCAAGGCCCAGGGCATCGGTTTCGCGATTCCGATCAACCGGGCCAGGCGCATCGTCAATGATCTGATTCAGTTCGGGCACGTGGTTCAGGCCTGGATCGGCCTCTTGGTTCAGGACCTCGACCGCGCCACGGCGGAATATTTCAACCTGCCCGCCAGCGGCGGGGTTGTGGTGGCGCAGGTCGAAAAAGAGAGTCCGGCCGCAGTTGCGGGCATTCAAAGCGGCGATCTGATTACCGCTCTGTCCGGCCGCAGGATTGCGTCCGCCCAGGATTACCACACAGCCATGCTCGCGGTGGCCTCCGGTGAAAAGATCACCGTTCAGTTGCTGCGCAACGGCCGGGATTTGACCCGCACGATCCAGACCCGGGTGTTTCCCGAAACACGGGCACCCGAATTAGCCTGGCGCCGCCTGGGTCTCAAAGTGGGCGACGCGGACGGTAAAGGCGTTGCGGTCACGGCCGTACGCGCAGAGAGCGCCCTTTCGCGAATCGGGGTGGCCGTCGGCGATCGAATTCTTCAAATCGACGATGCCGCCACCCAAAGCGTGCCGGATTTCAATTCGGCCATCATCCGCGCGCGGCTCAAGACTTCCATGACCATACTGCTCCAGCGCAACAATCAAATTTACCGCCTTACGGTCACACCGGAACCGTAATCGAGCGAGGTTGACATGCAACGCATCAAAATCGTCCAACTGCTCAAATCGCAATCCCCCCGGGAAGAGGTTCTCATCAAGGGCTGGGTGCGCACCAAGCGCGATGCCAAAACCTTTTCCTTCATCGAAGTCAACGACGGCTCCTGCCTTTCGAACGTGCAGGTGATCGCCGAGGAGTCCATGCCGAACTACGACGCCGTGCGCAAATTGACCACCGGTTCGGCCGTGGCGGTCAGCGGCGCACTGGTCCGCTCGCAGGGCCAGGGTCAGCAGTGGGAACTGCGCGCCCGCACATTCGATCTCATCGGTGCTGCGCCCGACGCCTTTCCGCTGCAGAAAAAGCGCCACAGCGATGAATTTTTGCGCACCATCGCGCATCTGCGGCCGCGGACCAATAAATTCGGAGCCGCGTTCCGCATCCGTTCGGAAATGGCGTTTGCGGTGCACCTCTATTTCCACGAGCGCGGCTACCGCTATATCCATACCCCCATTCTCACCGGTTCGGATTGCGAGGGCGCCGGAGAGATGTTCCGCGTCACGTCCCTGCCTCCGGGCGAAACCGACCTGACGCAGGACTTCTTCGGCAAAGAAGCCAACCTGACCGTATCCGGCCAGCTCGAGGCCGAGATGCTCGCCCTTTCGCTGGGCGATGTGTATACCTTCGGTCCGACCTTCCGCGCCGAAAATTCGAACACCCGGCGACATGCCGCCGAATTCTGGATGATCGAACCGGAGAGCGCGTTCTGCGATCTGGACGGCAATATGGATCTTGGCGAAGACATCATCCAATATCTATGCCGCTACGTCATGGACCACTGCGCCGAAGACCTCGAGC
>JAEYRZ010000135.1 GCA_023435265.1 Pseudomonadota bacterium | reverse complement strand
CAAGAAGGCCGAGGCGCGCGACCAGTTCCGCGAGGCCATGGAGCGCATCGGCCTCAAGATTCCGCAAAGCGGCTTCGCCACCACCATGCCCGAGGCGCGCGCGATCGCGGCCGAGATCGGGTACCCGCTGATCATCCGGCCCAGTTTCACCCTGGGCGGAACGGGCGGCGGCATCGTCTACAATCCCGAAGATCTCGAGATGCTGGCCAAGAGCGGCCTGGATGCCAGTCTGATTTCGCAGATCATGCTCGAGCAGTCCGTGCTGGGGTGGAAAGAATATGAACTCGAGGTGATGCGCGACCACGACGACAACGTGGTGATCGTCTGCTCGATCGAGAACCTCGACCCCATGGGCGTGCACACCGGCGACAGCATCACCGTGGCGCCGGCGCAGACCCTGAGCGACCGTGAATATCAGGCCATGCGCAACGCCTCGATCGCCATCATGCGCGAAATCGGCGTGGATACCGGCGGTTCCAATGTGCAGTTCGCGGTCAATCCCGAAAACGGCGAGATGATCGTGGTCGAGATGAACCCGCGCGTCTCGCGCTCCAGCGCCCTGGCCTCCAAGGCCACCGGATTCCCCATCGCCAAAATCGCCGCCAAGCTGGCCGTGGGCTACACCCTTTCCGAGATCCGCAACGACATCACCGGCGAGACGCTGGCCAGCTTCGAACCGACCCTGGACTACTGCGTGGTCAAGATCCCGCGCTGGACCTTCGAAAAATTTCCCGAAACGCCCGATCTTCTGACCACGTCGATGAAATCGGTGGGTGAGACCATGGCCATCGGCCGCACTTTCAAAGAGGCGCTGCAGAAGGGACTGCGCGGACTGGAGATCGGCCGTCACGGCCTGGGCGCCGACGGCCGGGAGCGCCCCGAGGCGGACGGCGCCTTTCCGCCGCGCGAGGAGATCGAACGCAAGCTGGCCACGCCCAACTCGCAGCGCCTGTTCTATCTGCGCTATGCTTTGCAGGCCGGGCTGACCATCGAGCAGATCAATGCCCTGACGCGCATCGATCCCTGGTTCCTGCACCAGATCCGGCAGATCGTGGAGACCGAAGCCGAGGTGCGGGCCGCCGGAGCGGCCGGCACTCCCGAAGCGGGTTTTCCCCTGGACGACGATCGTTTGTGGCAGGTCAAGGCCATGGGCTTTTCCGATCTGCAGCTGGCGCACTTGCTGCGCACCGATGCCGATCGGGTGTCCCGGCACCGCAAGGCGTGCGGCATCCGGCCGGCCTACAAGCTGGTCGACACCTGCGCGGCCGAATTCCGGGCGGCCACGCCCTACTACTATTCGACCTACGAGCGGGAGTGCGAGGCGCGGGTCTCCGATCGCCGCAAAGTGATGATCCTCGGCGGCGGTCCGAACCGCATCGGTCAGGGCATCGAATTCGATTACTGCTGCGTGCATGCCGCCTATGCACTTCAGGGAGAGGGGCTGGAGAGCGTCATGGTCAACTCCAACCCCGAAACCGTTTCGACGGACTACGACACTTCCGACAAGCTTTACTTCGAACCCCTGAGTTTGGAGGATGTGCTGCATATCGTCGAAAAGGAGAATCCTTTCGGCGTCATCGTGCAGTTCGGCGGCCAGACGCCGCTCAATTTGGCGACCCCTCTTGCGCGGGCCGGCGTTCCGATCCTGGGCACGCGCCCGGCCGATATCGACCGCGCCGAAGACCGCGAGCAGTTCCAGGCCATGTTGAACAAGCTCGGCCTGATGCAGCCGCCCAACGGCACCGCCATGGATGTGGACGAGGCGCGCCGGGCGGCCGCCCGGATCGGCTACCCGGTGATCGTGCGGCCGTCGTTCGTACTGGGCGGACGCGCCATGAAGATCGTCTACGGCGAAGCCGAACTCGAAAATTTCACGCGCCTGGCGATTCTGGCATCGCCCGGCCATCCGGTGCTGATCGACAAGTTCCTCGAAAACGCGCTGGAAGTCGACGTCGATGCGATCAGCGACGGCCGCACGACGATCATCGGCGGCATCATGCAGCACATCGAGGCGGCCGGCGTGCATTCAGGCGATTCGGCCTGCGTCCTGCCGCCTTACAGCATCTCGGAACCGCTGCTGGCCCAGATCACGGCGGCCACCAGGGCCATGGCCGGGGAACTGAACGTGATCGGTCTGATGAACGTCCAGTACGCCCTCCGCGGCGAACGGCTCTATGTCCTGGAAGTCAATCCGCGCGCCTCGCGCACAGTTCCGTTCGTCAGCAAGGCCACCGGCCTTCCGCTGGCCAAGCTGGCGGTCAAGGCGATGCTGGGCCGCAGCCTGGCCGAATTGGGGCTGACCGCCGAAAAGGTGCCCGCCCACCTGTCGGTCAAGGAGGCGGTGCTGCCCTTCGACCGTTTCCCGGATGTCGATACGCTGCTCGGCCCGGAGATGAAGTCCACCGGCGAAGTGATGGGCATCGGCCTCGATTTCGGCACCGCCTACGCAAAAGCCCAACTGGGCGCAGGCCAGCGTCTGCCGCAGAGCGGGACGGTTTTCATCAGCGTGACGGATGCCGACAAGCCGGCGGTGCTCCCGGCGGCGCGCGAGTTCGCGCGGCTGGGTTTTACGATCCTGAGCACGAGCGGCACCTGCGGGTTCCTGAACGGGCAGGGCATCGCCGCCCGGCAGGTCAACAAGCTGACTCAGGGCCGGCCGCACGTGGAGGATGCGATCAAGAACCGCCAGATCGATCTGGTGGTCAACACCGGATCGGGAGACCGCTCGAGCCGGGACGGTTATGTGATCCGGCGGGCGGCGCTCAAGTACGGCATTCCTTACGTGACCACCGTGGCCGGCGCTCTGGCGGTAAGCGAGGCGGTCGCCGCGCTGAAGGCCCGGGCGCTTTCGGTCCGGTGTTTGCAGGAATATCATTGCGGAGAATAGCCGATGCAGACCATCCACCCCAGCTCGAAACCTTTTATTGAAAGTGAAATGCCCGAGGATCATCCGCGCGAGGCGTGCGGCATTTTCGGTGTCTGGGGCCACCCCGAGGCGGCCAAGATGTGCTATTTCGGCCTGTACGCGCTGCAGCACCGCGGGCAGGAGAGCGCCGGCATCGCCGCGGCGGACAACGAGACGATGTCCGAACACCGCGACATGGGGTTGGTATCGGATGTCTTCAGTATGGACATTCTCGATCAACTCAAAGGCCGCAGCGCCATCGGCCATGCCCGCTACTCTACCACCGGCAGCTCGGTGCTGACCAACGCCCAGCCCTTCGTCGTCCGTCACCGCCAGAAGGCCTATGCCGTGGCGCACAACGGCAATCTGGTCAACGCGCACCAGCTCAAAGCCGAATTGGAGGAAGAGGGTTCGATCTTCCAATCCACCGCCGACAGCGAAGTCTTCCTGCATCTTTTCGTGCGCAACCTGAAGCTGGGGTTCGAGCAGGCCCTTTTGACCTCGGCGGCCAGGCTGCAGGGCGCCTTCTCGATGGTGGTGCTGACCAGCCGCGGCGAAGTGGTCGGTATCAAAGACCCGCACGGCTTCAGGCCCCTGTGCCTCGGCCGGCTCAACGGGCATTGGATCCTGGCATCCGAAAGCTGCGCCCTGGATCTGGTGCAAGCCGAATTCGTGCGCGAACTCGAACCGGGCGAAATCGTCATCATCGATGCCGGCGGGCCGCGCTCGCTGCACCTGCCGCGGACCGGGCGCCGCGCGTTCTGTATTTTCGAATTCATCTATTTTGCACGCCCGGACAGCACCATCCTGGGCCATAACGTTTATCAGGTGCGCAAGATCCATGGCCGCCGCCTGGCCCGGGAGGCGCCGGTGACGGCCGACCTGGTGATGCCGTTCCCGGATTCGGGGACCTATGCGGCCCTTGGCTATTCCGAAGCTTCGGGGATCCCCTTCGAACTCGGCATGATCCGCAACCACTATGTGGGCCGGACCTTCATCCAGCCCACCCAGAGCATGCGCGACTTCGGCGTCCGGGTGAAACTGAACCCGATCAAGGAACTGCTCAGAGGCAAGGACATCATCATCATCGAAGACAGCATCATTCGCGGCACCACGGTCAAAACCCGCGTGCGGGCCCTGCGCGAACTGGGCGTCAAGCGCGTCCACCTGCGCGTGGCCGGTCCGCCGCACCGATTTCCCTGCCATTACGGCATCGATTTTTCGACCAAGGGCGAATTGATCGCCGCCCGCATGACCGTTCCGGAGTTGGAGCGTCATCTCGGGCTGGATTCGCTGCACTACCTGAGCCTGGAAGGCCTGCTGGGCGCCATGGGCGTATCCGATCCGAACAACCATTTCTGCAAGGCGTGCTTCGACGGCTGCTACCCCGTGGCCTTCGACGACGCCGTCTCCAAGCATTGTCTCGAGAACGCCTGATCCCACATCCGCCAGGGCCGTTACTTTAAGCTTGCCATTTAGGGACCGTGGCGCGTACAATGCAGTCGCTTGTCAATGGCGGCGTTCCGTGGAGGTCTTGCATGATCGAATCCAAGTATCTGAAGGAAAATATCGAAAACATCCAGCGGCTGATGACCATCCAGGCCCTGAAGCATTTCGAGACCCGCAACCTGGGCAAGCTGCTGCGGTTGAGTAAAATCCGGCAATATGAGGACGGCGAGCAGATCATCCAGGAAGGCGACATGGATCCCTGGCTCTATTTTTTGCTTTCCGGAAAAATCCGCATCACCAAAGAGGGTGAGGAAATCGGCACGATCACGCGCAAGGGTGAAATCTTCGGCGAGATGCGCATCATCGACGACCAGACCCGCTCGGCGTCCGTCCATGCCGTCGGTCCGACCGTATGCATGGCCGTGGATACTTCGGCCGGCAAGCGGCTTTCGGACGGCGATGAAAAGGATGAACGGCTCGATTTCCTGCTGCTGCTGTACCGGATTTTCGCCGAATACATCACGGCCCGACTGCGTCTGACCAATGAAGAACTGGTCAAGGCCAAACGCGATTCCAAGTCCGGCCAATCCGAACCCGAAGCGCCGGTCGCCAAACCGGAGACCAAGCGCCACATCGAAACCTATTGATGCCCTCGACCGTTGCTTTTTCCAGAAGCGCCGCCAATGTTTTTTTTCACATCCTGACGCAATGCAACCTGAGTTGCCGGCATTGCTATATCAATCCGGCCCAGCACGGTCGGCGACGCCTCGGTCTGACCACGATCCGCCGCTGGCTTGCGGTGCTGGCCGAGCGCAGTCCGGCTGCCAACCTGGTGCTTCTGGGCGGCGAGCCCACGCTGCACCCTGAACTGGCCGGCGTGGTGCGTGCAGCGCGAAAGCTGGGCTACGCTTCGGTCACCATCGACACCAACGGGTATCTCTTCAACGGTATTCTCGAGCGCGTGACGCCCGCCCACGTCGATTTTTTCAGTTTCAGCCTGGACGGCGCCACCGCCGCCGTGAACGACGCCCTGCGCGGCCAGGGTTCGTACGATGCCTGCACGGCCGGCATCGGGCGGGCCAAGGCCGCCGGTTTCAGGACGAGCCTGATTTATACCGTCAGCGAGCGCAACCTGCACGAACTGCAGCGCATGCCCGATCTTCTGGCGCGTCTGGGGGTGGATCATTTTTTCATTCAGGTGATCGGCCTGCGCGGGCAATCCGCGGCCGGCGGCGGCGACGCCGGCCTGCAGGTGACGCGGGAGGCGTGGTTGCAGGCGGTCCCCGAAGTCGCCCGTGCCGTGGCGCGGCAGGGCATTCCCGTAACCTACCCGAAAGTCTATCTTTCTTCAGAAGAACCGTTCGAGTGCGCCGGCCGCGTGGCGGACAACTATTTTGTCTTTCCCAACGGACGGGTGTACCGCTGTCCGCTGTGCGAGGATTTCCCATTGCACAGCCTGCGGTTCGACGGCAGCGCCCTGCAGCCGGCGTCCCGCCTGAACGAACGTGATTTGTTCGCGCTCGACATCGCCGAAGGATGCGTGATGAACAAGTTGATCCAGCCCGGCAATCTGGCCTACGGCCCCGACGGTCGGCCGCTTTACAAGGTGGCCTGCTGCCTGCTAAAAGAGCAGCTTCAGCCTGGTCCGGCGGCGTAGCAACCGGCCCCGGCACTTCCTGAAACCAAGTGACGCGCATGAGCAACGTCTTCATCCACCCGGCCGATTACTCGGAGGCGCGCCTCATCCCCGTGATTCGCGGGATGCTGGACGAACTGCCTTCGGAACGGGTGTTCCCCGGCGCCCGCGTGCTGATCAAGCCCAACCTGCTGCTGGCCGCGGAGCCCGAGCGCGGTATCGTCACGCACCCGTTGATCGTGCGTACGGTGGTCGAATACCTGCTCGACAAAGGCGCGCGCGTCCAGGTTTCCGACAGCCCGGCCGTCGGCAATTTCGCTAAAATCCTCCGCACGGCCGGTTACAACGGCGCGCTGGACGGCCTCGCCGTGGTCGTCAAACCCTTCGAGGCGTCGGTCGAAGTCGATATCGGCGAGCCGTTCGGACGCGTTCCGCTCGCCCGCGAGGCGGTCGAAGCCGACGCCGTGATCAACCTCGCCAAGCTCAAAACCCATGCCCAGATGGTGCTTACCCTGGGCGTCAAGAATATCTTCGGGTGCGTCGTGGGCCTGCGCAAGCCCGAGTGGCACATGCGCGCCGGAGTCGACCGGCGGCTGTTCGCGCGCCTTCTGGTGCGCATTTACGCATCCGTGGCGCCGGTTTACACCCTCGTGGACGGGATCGTCGGGCTGGAAGGGCAAGGCCCTGGAAAAGGCGGTTCTCCGCGCGCCCTCGGCCTGCTCGTGGGCGGCGCCGACGGTCATGCCGTGGACAAGACCATCTGCATCCTGCTGGGGGTGCCGCCGGATCAGCTGCCGACCCATGTCGAGGCGTGCGAACTGGGTTTGTTCGACGGGCAGGTGCATGTCGACGGCGACCTGCGCATCATTCCCGATTTCAAGCTTCCCGAACTGCATTCCTTGAGTATGGGGCCGGAGCCGGTGAGCCGCTTCGTGCGCCGGCATATGCTCCAGAAACCGGTGATCGACGAAAAGCTGTGCGTCCAATGCGGCGAGTGCTGGCGGATCTGCCCGGCCAAAGTGATGTGCCAGACCGACGGGAAGGTGCGCATCGATTACGAGCGCTGCATCCGTTGTTATTGCTGCCTTGAAGTGTGCCCCCACGGTGCCGTGCAGGCCAAAGAGCCTCTGTTGGGCCGATTGCGCCGGCGCCTGCCCGGCGCTTGATTGAGGCGGCTGCGCGCATAGGTCCCATTTTTTGACTTGCCGGCACACCGATTTGCGATTATGACCGGACTGCGGATCATTCACTTCCCGCCAACAGTCCAGCGGCGCGAATCGCATCTTTCAAACGCACACCATGGTTGGAGCGAGCCGGAGCCTGCTGCGCCATCCGGCATCGACGCGTCTCAAGTCAACGAGCAATAAAGGAGGATGAAATGGCAGGAGTCAACAAGGTGATCATTGTCGGCCATTTGGGGCAGGACCCGGAAGTGCGCTACATGCCGGACGGGACCGCGGTGGCCAATTTTTCCGTGGCGACCAGCGAGACATGGAAAGACAAGAACAGCGGCGAGAAAAAAGAGCGCACCGAATGGCACCGGGTCGTGGTCTGGCGCCAGCTGGGGGAACTCTGCGGAAAATACCTCTCCAAGGGCCGCCAGGTCTATGTCGAAGGCAAGCTGCAGACCCGCTCATGGGAGAAGGACGGCGTCACCCGCTATATGACCGAAATCGTTGCCACGGAAGTCCAGTTTCTGGGCGGCGGCCGGGACAATGCAGCCACCAGTGGACGCTCCGCGGGCCGGACGGCGGCGGATCAAGGGTACCCGGAACCGCCGCTGCCGGATACCCGTGACGATGACATCCCGTTCTGAGTGAAGATCCACGGCTTGCCGGCTGTGGTGAACCGTAGGCCGCTCTTCGTTCTGCAAGGTCGGGACCAGTCGTAAAGCTCGGATCCGGTGCGCACATCCTGAGGAATCGCCGGCGGTGCCTTGCCGCGCGCCTTTCCTGACCGGACGAAACGCTTCGAGCGGATCTGCATCCTGCAGGAAACGAGGCCCCTCCATCATCAGGATTCCGGCAGGTAAAACGGGTTTGGGCGCTTGTCGGGGCCGGTTGCAGGCGGTTTAATGCTTCGGTTGGAAGCGGAGAGAATAGAACCACAGAACGTTATTACGGTCCGGAGGGGGATTGTGTCAGGGACGATCGGCCGCGTGCACGCCGGCGATCGCCCCTGATGTGCGGGGGAATGACTACGCTTTCTTGTCGTTTTCCAGCTTGTCGGGATCCTTGTTCTCGGAATCCTTTGTCGCCTGACGGAAATTGCGGATGGCCTTGCCCATGCCGCCGCCGATCTCGGGCAGTTTGCCGACTCCGAAAATGATCAGGATGATCACCAGAATGACGATCAATTCCGGCATTCCAATACCAAACATAGATGCCTCCTTGTACTGCGGGCGTCTCGAATTCAGAAATCTTCACCGTCTGCGCGTAATTCCCTCAACAGGCGCCGAAATTCCTTGGACCGCAGATAATGATCGATGGCGCCCTGGTATTCGATCCAGGTCTGCCACACCTTCAACCATGCCTCGTTATGCCAGTAGGCCTGTTCGTCCCCGCGGCCCTGCAGCCGGTCGATGAAATCGATGTATTCTTCCGCGCAACTATCGCAGAAATGATAGGGAACGCGCGTGTTGTCGGCATTGGTGCGATTGTCGGGGCCAAGTCCGACGCCGCAACGCTCGCACTTGGACGCGCAGTGCGTGCATTGGAAAACCTTGCGCACGGCCAGGATCTTGCGCTTGCGGATCGCTGCCGCTTTTTCCTGGGCGCTGAGTTTCAATTTGTCGTCCAGGGAGATGATCTTGCTCATCGGCGTGCCTCGGTTCCAGCCGCCTGGCTGATTTGCCGGACTATACCATCGTGCCGATGGGGTGTCAATCAAGGTGCGGGCCAAAATTTCAAGCACTGCGAAGGGTTAGGACAACCGGGAGCAGCCTGACCGCTTGGCGTTGTGAACCGCCTGTGATTTGTAAAACGACCCGCGGTCTGCTACATAAGCTTAAATACTACTTCAGGATGAAAAGATGGCCCAGTTTCTTCCCAACGGCCGGGCGTGCCTGATCGGCAGCCAACCTTTGAAAGACCACGCCGACGCCACCCGTCTGATTCTGCAGTATACGCCGGATATTCCGACTTGGGCACAGCTGCCTTTTTTCAAGCACGAGGGCATGGTCGCGCAGTTCGCTTCCGGACTTCCCGGACTCAGGCAATCCGATGAACGGATATTCGTGGATACTGACGCGGACGGTTTCGATCATGAAATGCTGGCGTTCTTCGAAGCCTATCTCGCGGTCATGGACCATGGGCTTTCGGAGGACGACGCCCGTTTCGCGCTTTCTGTCGAAAAGGCTCGAGGTTTTTTCTCCCTGCTCGAGGCTTTGGCGGCTGCGCCGATCCATCCGGCTGCATTGAAAGGCCAGATCACCGGCCCGGTCACCTTCTGCACCGGTCTCAAAGACCAGCACGGACGGCCTGTTTTCTACCATGAGGCCCTGCGCGACGCAGCCGTCAAGCTGATCGCCTTGAAAGCCGCCTGGCAGGCCGACCGCCTGCGCGCCTCGGGGCTGCCGGTGATCCTGTTCATCGACGAGCCCGCCCTGGCCGGGTACGGCTCCTCCGAGCTGATCAGCATCTCAAGGGAAGACATCGCCGGATGCCTGGGGGAAGTCATCGATACCATCCACGGCCACGGCGCACTGGCCGGCGTGCACGTCTGCGCCAATACCGACTGGTCGCTGCTGCTCGATTCACAGGTCGACATCATCAATTTCGATGCGCAGGGTTACTTCGACCGTTTCGTTTTATACGCCGACGGCATCCGGCGCTTCATCGAGGCCGGCGGCCTGCTGGCCTGGGGCATGGTGCCGACCCTGCGGCCCGAAGACATTATGGATGCCGCGCTCGAGAGCCTGTGGCGGGACTGGCTGGACAAAAACGCCCAGATTGTCGCGCTCGGCGTCGATCCCGCCAGGCTGCAGGCGCAGTCGCTGATCACGCCCAGTTGCGGCACGGGATCGTTGACCCCGGCGCTGAGCCTGCGGGTGCTGGAGCTGACGCAGGGGTTGTCGCAGCGGGTAAGGGGGTTGGTGGGTTAGTCGGTTCATCGGTTGCTGGGATTGTCGGTTGTCGGTTGGCCGGTTTGTCGGGTTGACCCCGACGCCCGTTCCCTGCGAAACCTTTTAACCAACGAACCAACGAACCAACGAACCGACTAACCCATGAACCCATAAACCATAAACCCGAAGGACCCTCATGACCCCACCAACCACCTTCTCCGGCGCGGCGCGCTACGTGCTCGATCCCGAGTTGGCGCGCATCGTCAATGTCTCCATGGCCCTCGAAATGCCCCTGCTGCTCAAGGGCGAGCCGGGTACGGGCAAGACCATGCTGGCGCATGCCATCGCCGAAAGCCTGGGCATGCCGCTGATCGTGTTGAACGTCAAATCGAGCATGAAGCTGGTCGAGGCGCTCTACCAGTACGATACCCTGACCCGGCTCAACGACAGCCGCTTCGGCGATTCGGGCCGCGATGTGCGCAACATCGAGGCCTACATCAAAATGGGCAAGATCGGGCAGGCCTTCGTTGCCGAACGGCGCTGCGTCCTGCTGATCGACGAGATCGACAAGGCCGACACCGATTTCCAGGACGACATGCTCGATGTGCTCGACCAGATGTCCTTCGACATCATCGAAATCGACAAGACCGTGCGCGCCGCCCATCGGCCCGTGATCGTGATCACCTCCAACGCCAAAAAGGATCTCTCCGATCCCTTCCTGGGGCGCTGCAATTTCCATCATATCGCCTTTCCCGACCCGCCGATGATGCGCCGCATCCTGGCCGTCCATTTCCCGGATGCGGACGAAAAACTGGTCGGCGGCGCAATCGAAGCCTTCTACCGCCTGCGCAAACTGGAGGGCATCGAGAAGCGTCCGGCCACGCGCGAGCTGATCAACTGGCTGCGCGCCCTGTCCACCGATCCGGACGTCACCCCCGGCCGCCTGGACAAGAACGAGCTGCCCTTCCTGGGCGTACTCTTCAAAAAGAGCCAGGATTTCCAGGCCGCTTCGCAGCAGACCCAGCGGCGCTCACGGTTCTGACAGGCACGGGCGATCATGTTCATCGACTTTTTTTACCGCCTGCGGGATCACGGCGTGCCCGCGACACCCACCGCCTTCCTGACCCTGCACAAGGCCCTTTCGCTGGGGCTGGTGGACTCTCTGGATGCCTTCTACACCACGGCGCGCGCGGTGCTGGTCAAGAGCGAGCGCCATTTCGACCTTTTCGACCAGGTCTTCGCCCACCATTTCGAAGGCGCCGAACTGCCCGCCGCCGAAGGCCTGGAACTGGACGACTTCGCGCGGGCGCTGCTGGACCAGTGGCTGCAGGATCCGAGAAGTGTGGCCGCGGCCCTGGGCGTCGATCCGGATGCGCTTTCGCAGCTGTCGCCGGACGAGTTGATCGAATACTTCAAGGCGCGTTTGAAGGAGCAGACCGAGCGGCACGACGGCGGCAGCCGCTGGATCGGAACGGGAGGCACCTCGCCGGTGGGCCACTCCGGGCATCACCCCGGCGGCATGCGCGTGGGCGGCGTGTCGCGCAACCGCTCGGCCGTCAAAGTAGCGCTCGAACGACGCTACAGGGACTACTCGCTGGAAGGCCCCCTGACCGCCGCCATGGTGGGCGAGGCGCTCAAGCGGCTGCGCCATCTGCGGCCCGAAGGGCCCAAGGACCGCGTCAACGTGGAGGCCACGATCTACCGCACCATGAAGAACGCGGGCGAGATCGAGATCGTCTTCGAGCGCAGCCTCAAGGACCGCCTCAAGGTGTGCCTGGCGGTGGACAACGGCGGCTGGTCCATGGATCCCTACATCCCCCTGGTGCAGACGCTTTTCGATTACGCCCGCGCCCAGTTCAAGGAACTGCGCACCTACTTTTTTCACAACACGATCTACGACACCCTGTGGCAGGATGCGGCGCGCTATCGCAAGCCGGTGCGCCTCAATGACCTCGCCCGGCGAGACCCGGAGACGCGCTTCGTGATCGTGGGCGACGCCAGCATGGCGCCCTACGAACTGATGGCCCAGGACGGTTCGGTCTACATCACCGAACGCAGCGGGCGGCCCAGCATCGCCTGCCTGCGCTTCATCGCCCAGACCTTCCGCCACAGCGTATGGCTCAACCCGGTGCCGCGCGCCGAGTGGCGCTACACCCGCACCATCGGCGCGATCGCCGAAATCTTCCCGATGTTCGAGCTGACCGTGGACGGGCTGGAGAAGGCCGTGGCGCAGATGATGAAGAAGTAGAGCAGGCTGGGTGAAGGATAACCGCCCTTAAGACCTGAAAGAGCCGAAGGCCTTGAAGACCTTCGGCTCAGGTGCGTTTATTTGAAGCGTTTACTTTTCAGCAGCTTGCGCCGGGAAACGATCGCGGTGCCAAGCAGGCCGGTGCCCAGGAGCAGCATGGTGGCGGGTTCGGGGACGGGGGCCCCGGGAGATTTCGTACTTCCTTCCCCCTCAGCGCCCACATTTTGCATTCTGAGCCAGGTGTCTGTTATTTGCCCTGATCCACTAAAATCCAATTCTAGAACAGCCGTTGTAAAGAAGTTGGCATTCGATCCGCCCGGAAGGGTATTGTTGGGGTCGCCGGCAGCCGCCGGATTATAGAGAGCGCCACTCACGCTACCGAATGTATTAGGTAAGTAATCAAATTCAACGCCCACCCCGCTTGTTCCCATAATCCATTCGTATATACCGGGATCAGAGGATCCAATAGTCGTAAAAACTCCTCCTACTGTATAAGCGCTCATTTCCCAAGAAATTAAACTGAGTTCGGGGTCTATATTGAATCCTATCCCTGTGATACCTGGAGAGTTGCCACCGGTAGTGCCTCCCATCAGATCCACAGAACTTGTATTGTCGATGGTAAGCGTTAAAACATGACCAACCCAGGCAAAATCGATGGTTGCCGAAGCAATGCCGCCTTCAGCTTCTCCGTAGAAATTGTACGGCACTGCTAATGCGGATG
Organism: Pseudomonadota bacterium; assembly: GCA_023435265.1. Taxonomy (GTDB): domain Bacteria; phylum Desulfobacterota; class Desulfobacteria; order Desulfobacterales; family Desulfosarcinaceae; genus UBA2230. Next base: position 572 of record JAEYRZ010000135.1, on the reverse strand, counting down.
TGGCCGGAATCATCATCGCCATCATTAAGAACAAATAACCTATTTTCAATATCCCGTTATCTCTCATGCTCCCCCTATTGATCTTCTTCGAGATTGAAAAAAGTTCCCAATTGTATTCTTCGCCTGCTTATGCAAACCGGGTACCAATACCTTTATTGCCATCCTGTAACGCCCGAAAATTTATTGTGGTGTCATTTCAGAAACATGCATGTTCGAAATGCATGTCCGAAGGTGGAAGATGGCGAGGTGTGGGAAAAAAAACCTAAATTATATGCAACTCGCTTCATGCATATTGGAATTAAATTACATACTGATCGGACGAAAGCCAAAGAAACGATCAATGCATTTACCTGCATTGACGATTTCTCCAAACTCCGCTAATCGTTGAACCATGAGATTTAACCTGGCAGCATGTAACCATTTCGCCGTTCATAGCTCCTCCTCGTAAACCCCATTTCGGCCGCCAGCATGTTCCACCGTACCCACGGCCGAGCGCCGCAGCCCGTTATCCGCGGCGATGATCGGAAGGGGTGACATGACCGCGTTCAAAACAACTGTATTCTTCGTCGCGC
>JAEYRZ010000146.1 GCA_023435265.1 Pseudomonadota bacterium | reverse complement strand
GTATTCTTGGGTCGCGAATCAAGCCCGCGTGGCGGCGGCCAATGCGGCGATTTGCGCGAAACCGGCGGGTTCGGATATGGCCAGATCGGCCAGAACTTTGCGGTCCAGCTTCACCTCGGCTTTTTTCAGTCCGCTCATCAGCACGCTGTAAGACATGTCGTGCATACGGGCGGCCGCATTGATCCGGACGATCCACAGACGCCGGTAATCGCGTTTCTTCTGGCGGCGGTCGCGGTATGAATAGTTCAGGGCTTTGTCCACCGCGTCAGCCGCGGCGCGGTAGACCTTACTGCGCCCGCCCCGGAACCCTTTCGCCAGCTGCAACAATTTGTTGCGGCGCCTGCGGGCTTTGAATCCTCTTTTAATGCGCATGTTAATCTCTCCTTATCGAACGGCCTTGCGTAACATCTTTTCCAACGCATATCGCCGGGCTGCTGCATTCACCCGAATTATAGCCTATCCGCAAGGCAGCAGGCGTCGGATTTCACGAAGGTCGCTGGTTTTGATGACTTGAGCCCGCCTCAGCTGCCGCTTGCGTTTGGGACTCTTCGAAGTCAGAATATGACTGTGATGCGACTTGTTGAACGTGAATTTTCCCCCGCCGGTCTTGGAAAAGCGTTTTGCGGCGGAGCGGTTGGTTTTGATTTTGGGCATGGTCATCTCCTCTTCGCCGCGGCTTTGGGTCGGCGGCGTTCGCAATATGGTACGGATAGCCTTCAAATCCGATGGCGTGCTTTAAAAATAGCAAGTCGTGAGCGTAATACGCCTTGGCCCGCCCGAAGCCGCACTTGCCAAGTAAGGGCGGTGCACCTGAGAAGAGGCTATTTCGGAGCCAGCACCATCATCATGGTACGGCCTTCGAATTTAGGCTCCTGCTCAACGACCGCAAGCGCGCCGACTTCATTGGCGATCACCTGCAGTAGTTCGCGCCCCCGGTCAGCCAGGGCGATTTCGCGGCCCCGGAACATCACGGTTACTTTGACCTTGTCCTTGCGCTCAAGAAATTTTCGTATATGCCCCAGCTTGGTTTGAAGATCGTGCTCGCCGGTCTTGGGGCGCACCTTAATTTCCTTGAGCTGGAAAGTGGCCTGTTTTTTCTTGGCTTCCTGCTGTTTCTTGGTCTGCTCATATTTAAATCGCCCGTAATCCATTATCTTGCATACCGGCGGTTTGGCCGTGGGCGAGATTTCAACAAGGTCGAGACCAAATTCGGAAGCGGCATTCAACGCTTCCCTGATTGGCAAGATGCCGATCTGATTGCCGTCCGGGTCGATCACCCGGACTTCCCGCACCCGAATGTTCGTATTGATTCGCGTGCGTTGCGCCTGGCTGTCTTTTTCGGATTTGTTTAGAGCTATGCCGACACCTCCTGGCTCCCTGGTTAGTACGTCCGCCCCTCGGCGGCTTCGCCTCAGATCGAAATGGTTCCGGCTCGGCCGTTGGGGCCCATTTTTAAAATCTTATCTCCTTATAGAAACCCGTGTATAAATGCAAGCACAAAAATGCCTGAAATCACTCGGACGTATCCGGGCAGGCCAGGGTGTACCGGGCCAGCAGGCTGTCACGCCAATACGTGCAGTCCGGCCGGCTGAAAAAGGATTTGAAGAGCGCAAGGCTTTCCGCGCGGCCGATTCCCGGCAGGACCTGCAGGTTCCTGTCGCGATAGAGGGGCGGCAGATGCGATCGGTCGCATTGCGTGCCACCGCCCATCGCATCTTCGTACGCGTAGACGATCGATCCGATGCCGCTGATCAATAAGGCGCCGAAGCACATCAGGCAGGGCTCCAGGGTGCAGTACAGGGTAACCCGGGTGCGGTCAACCGGAAAATCCAGGTTTTCCATTCGGCGCAGGGCAATCATTTCAGCATGATCCAACTCGCTGGGGGTATACCGCCGCGTCCCGGTGCGCCCTGCGCCGGCGATCGGATTCCCGTCGTATACGAGAATACAGCCGACCGGGAATTCGCCCGCGGCCAGCGCTTCGCGGGCGAGGTCGAGCGCCATACCCATGAAACGATCGTGTGCGATCTTCATCGCGGCGCCTCGATGCGGCAGATGGTATCGTCGCAGGGGCAACGGTCGTCGACTTCGAAGGCCATGAGAATCCGTTGTTCCAACTCAATGCGCTCCGGCGCGATCGCCTCCCATCGATGATCGCGTATTCGGTCGGCGATTTCGGATGCTGCGGGAATGCCATCGAATCCTGCGGCGGTGATGCGGCCCGAGCCGCCGTCCAGGATCTCGGCCGTTTCGCCATTCGTGACGACCACTACGGGAACCTGATAAGGTGCGGCCAGGCGGCTCATGGCCAGCGCCGGGCGATGGCGCGTCACCAGAGATCCGGGCCCATAGTGAACGATCATGATCAGGCGCATTCCTTCCCAAACGGTCCAGGCCACCGGAATGCGTGCATATTTACCCGCAATGCGGATTTCCAGAAGGTGCGGCTTCAGATTCGTCGGCGTATATCCTTTTTCCATAACAAGCCAGCGGGCGATTTTCTGGCGATAGCGTTCATCGTGGGTATCGGGCAAGACCGTGCCGGTCACGAAGTCGGTCAATTGTCCCATGACCAGGGAATGGCCGTTCATGCATTTTCCTTCTTCATCGGTGCCTTATGTCCGACCTTCAGACAAAAGCGTTGCCAGCGCAACCCGAATGGTTTAGGCTTGTGCCCCTGTTTATAGCATCGTGCGGCGGCCGTGTTAATAGCAACCTCGCATTTGCAGCTTGCGGATCATGACTTTAAGGGAAGAATTTCAAAAACGCGAAGCCAACTTCATGTCTCCGTTCGGTTGCCTGAGCGCACAATCCAAGGGCCGCGCGCGGCCGGAGGCGGATTGCCCCATCCGCACCGCCTTTCAGGTGGATAAAGAGCGCATCCTGTTCAGCAATGCATTCCGGCGTCTGAAACACAAGACCCAAGTCTTCCTCAATCCCTCGGGAGATGAATATCGCACACGTCTGACGCACACCCTGGAGGTCGCCCAGATCGCGCGGACCATCGCCCGGGCCATGTTTCTCAACGAGGACCTGGCCGAGGCGATTGCGCTGGGCCATGACCTCGGACACACCCCGTTCGGCCATGGCGGCGAAACCGTGCTTAAAGAGATCTTTTCACCCGCCTTCTCCCACCAGGGACAAAGCCTGCGTGTCGTGCATGTACTCGAAAACCACGGCCAGGGCTTGAACCTCACCTATGAAGTGCGCGACGGAATTCTCAAGCACTCCAAGGGCTATGGCGAGATCATGCCCAAGAATCCCCGCGAAATGCCATGTACGCTCGAAGGGCGCGTCGTCCGGGTGGCGGACATCATGGCCTATCTGAATCATGACCTGGATGACGCCATTTACAGCGGCGTCATTTCCGAAGCGCAGATTCCGCCGCGCTGTATGGAGATCCTCGGCGCCACGCCGAGCGACCGCATCACCACCATGATGACCGATTTGATCGTGCACAGTCGACCGCAGGAGGGCGCTTTTCGGCTGGACATGAGCGCGCGCGTTTTCGGTGCCATGACCGAGCTGCGTCAATTCCTCTATGACAACGTCTATCGCTCGGCAAAGGTTCACGCCGAGTTCATCAAGGCGAAAAAAATCATGTCCGAGCTCTACGCGTTCTTGCTCAACGATGAACGGGCGTTGACCTGCGAACTGGGCAAGATGCGGCTGCCGGCGCCTTCCGCGAACCACCGTTCCAAAGAACGGCTGGTTTGCGATCTGTTGGCCTGCATGACGGACCGCTATGCGCTGGCGCTCTATTCCCGAACCTATTTCCCGGCTACCCCCTTTTGAGTCCCGCATGCACACATTTTCACCCATTCTAGAGCAGCTCGCCGATATTTATCGCCTGATGGACGCGGCTTACCAGGAGACGGCGCAGGCGTATGGATTCGTCTGCAATGGATGCGAAGACAACTGCTGCCGCAGCCGTTTTTATCATCACACGATCGTCGAGCACCTTTTCCTTCAGGCCGGATTGGACCGGCTGACGATCGAACGGTGCCGGGAGGTAACCCGGCGCTCGCGTGACATTCACCGTCAAGGCATGCCGGCCGGCAGTCTCTGCCCCCTGAATGAGGCCGGACGCTGCTTGCTTTATGATTTCCGCCCGATGATCTGTCGCTTGCACGGGATCCCGCATCGCCTTCTGCTGCCTGACGGGCGGGTTCACGACGGTCCGGGATGCGCATCGTGCGAGCGCCTGCCCCAACCGGAAGCAGAGCGGCGTTTGGACCGAACGCCGTTTTATCAGGCGGTCGCCGAGTTGGAGCAGGAAGCGCGCCGCCTTGCCGGCTGGACCGGCAAGCGCCGGATGACGATTGCCGAAATGGTCTTGAGCCGTCCCGGCCGGCCAACCGGAGCACCTCGTGAAGATAATGGAGTAGCGCCATGAAATGCATCGATGCGCAACGGATCGACCAACTTCCGGGTCGTCAGATCCAGGAAGGCGAAAGCTTCCGTTTCCGCTGCCATGCGGGGCTGGCGTGTTTCAACCGCTGCTGCCGCAATCTGAATCTCTTTCTTTACCCATACGACGTACTTCGCCTGGGCCGCCGTCTCGGGATGCGTTCGGATGCCTTCATCGATCGTCATGTCGACGTGGTCCTGCGTCCGGGCCATTATTTTCCGGAGGTCCTGCTGCGCATGGCGGATAATGAGGAACAGACATGCCCCTTTCTAGAAGCGGGCGGCTGCGCGGTCTACACGGACCGGCCCGATACCTGCCGCAGCTTTCCTGTGGAATCGGGTGAGGTGCACGATGTGCTTCGCAAGCGCACGCACCCGGTCTATTTCTTTCGGCCGCCCGAGTTCTGTATGGGCAAGGATGCCGATCAATCCTGGACCGTCAAGGCGTGGTACAAAGACCAGGACGCCGGGATCTATCATCAGATGACCCGACGTTGGGCCGAGGTTCGGCTGCTGTTCGAAGAAAATCCGTGGGGTCCGGAAGGATTCGAGGGGCAGAAGGGGCGCATGGCCTTCATGGCCGTTTACAACCTCGACCTCTTCCGCGATTTCGTATTCAACAGCACCTTTTTGAAACGCTATCGAATCAAAGGCGAGTTGGTCCGCAGGCTGCGCACCGAGGACACGGCGCTGCTATCCTTCGGTTTTGAATTCATCCGGGTATTCGTCTGGGGGAGGTCTTCCGATCAGATTCGGCCGCGACCGCGGGTGTGAGCGAAAAGGCCGCCCCTCCGCTTGCGGGCAAGAAGGGACGGCTTCTGCCGTTCGCTTCGAACCGGTGCGCGCGCCGCATTCAAAGCACTCCGGTGGGCATGGGGGCGATTTTCTCCCCACCCAGCACATACCCGCCGTCCAGCCGCAGCACGCTGCCCGTCATGAACGGCGCATCCTGGATGATAAAGCGGACGGCCGCGGCGACTTCCTCCGGGCGGCCGGTGCGCTGGAGGAGGGTATGATCGAGGATGGACTGCCGCTGGGCGGCATCCAATAGGCCCCAGCCGCGGGTGCCCTGAGCGTGGCGGGTCTCGAAGATGCCCAGCATGATTTCATTGACCCGGACTTGAGGGGCGCCGAGCCTGGCCCAGGTTTCCGTGAGCAGGGAAATGCCGCGATTGGCGGCCGCGTACCCTTCATTAAAGATGCAGCTGGCCGGGCCGCTGCGCCCCGTGAGGGCCGCGATCGAAGAGATATTGATCGCCACGCCGTCGCCGCTTGCTTTGAGATGCGGCAGTGCGCAGCCGAAGACCCACTGTTTGGACCGCAACGTGGTGGCCAGTTCGAGGTCCCATTGTTCGCGGGTATAGGCGCCGTGAACCACCGGCCAGCCCCCGCGCTCGATATTGTTGATCAAAATGTCGAGCCGGCCGAATCGTGCGATGATCTGAGCGACCAGCTCTTCGATTGCCGCGACGTCCAGGAGATCGATCCGGGCGATCATGTGTTCCCGTCCGGTCGCCGCGGCCGCCCGTTCCAGATCGGGCAGGCTTTCCGGCCAGTCGTTCCATGTGTATACGACCGCGGCGCCGTTTCTTGCCATGTCCAGGCCGATCGCCCGGCCGATCCCTTTCACGCTGCCCAGGACGAGGGCCACTTTGTCTTTCATGACCTTGAACTCCTTTGCTCCGCTTCGAGGCGGTCGGTCGGCGGTTTTCGGCATAACAGAGACGGCGTGCGCCTCCGGATCGATCCGCATTTCAAGGCAGGTTTTCGAAGAGATTGATCCGGATCCAGTCAAGCGCCCATCGGAGCCACTCCAGATCATCGTCCGAATCCGGATCCGGGTGCGGTACTCCGATCCGATTCAGTCCGCCCGCGACCACTTGCGTCTTGAACCGGTCCAGGTCGTAGAGCGCAGTCCGCAGCAGGTGGTGCTGTTCCGGAGGGAGCAATCCGGGCCGGAGGCGGTTTTTCAGGGCGATCAGCGCCAGCAGCCGATCGTTCATTTCGAAATCGGTCGCCAGATCCTGGCTCCCGATCCAGGAGGCGACGGTTTGCGTTCGGGATTGGTCGAATCCTTTACAATGCGGCTCCCGTATAACGGCATAATGGACGCTGACGCGCCCGTCGGTGCGCGAACGCCGCAACGCGCGCGCCAGAGGGTAGAGCCGGCACGAGGCCGGCCGTGCCGCATACACCCGGCAGCCGGCGGGTGCGACGAACGGACAGGCGCGCTGCCGTTGATCTTCGAAGCGCAGCGACACGATCGGCAGGCCGCTGGCGGGCCCCGTATGCCCGCAGGTATAATGTTCGAGGAATTCATGGCTCGGGATTTTCAGCTCGCGCCTCAGACGCAGTACATCATAAGGCGTCAAGGCCTGGTTGAGGTCCCGGCAGCAGTGATTGAAACAAGAGATCCCCGGATGACAGGCGAACTGAAACGTGTCATGCGGATCGAGATTGGAGAATGCTTCGATCATGAATGGTCCCCGCGCCTGAGATTAGATTGACCGGATGTTAATTGAATCCGGTGGCAGGCGCAACCCTCTTCGGGTGGGGTCGTGCGGGCCGGTGCACACCATATGTAGGGATTGATCCGCACGCGGTTTCCAGATATTGAAAAAGACTGCAAATGGCCGTCCTACGGCGTTTTGTGGGCGCAAGGTGGGGGAAAATTATTGACAAGGTACGGGCTGGATGGTATTCATTCTATCTCGTTTAATTATATCCCTCTGAATTTAATAGTTTTTTTGAGCAACACGGCGTCAATTCAAATCGCGCCGCAACCCGCAACAGATGAGATCAGAAGCTTGCTTTTTAAATAGTCCGGCAGCGAATATTGCGGACAATCAAGATGAAGGGAGGTGCGAGACAGGAAGATATTCGGTCCAAGTGAGTCGATTGGTTGAACATCCATAATCCAACCTCAGGAGGTATAGTAAATGCCAAGTTATGTCATTCAGGAAAAATGTGACGGTTGCAAGGGTGGCGACAAGACCGCTTGCATGTACATTTGCCCCAACGACCTGATGGTCCTCGACCCCAACGCCATGAAGGCGTACAACCAGGAACCCGATCAGTGCTGGGAGTGCTTTTCCTGCGTAAAGATCTGCCCCACCCAGGCGATTGAAGTTCGCGGCTATGCCGATTTCGTGCCCCTGGGGAGTTCGATCATGCCGATGATGGGCACCGAAGATGTCATGTGGACCTGCAAATTCCGCAACGGCGTTATCAAGCGTTTCAAGTTCCCCATCCGGACCACTCCCGAGGGCGCGGCCAATGCCTATGAAAACCTGAAGGGCAAGGATCTGGAAAGCGGTCTGCTCTCAACCCAGGAAGCGGACGGCTACGTTCTTCCCAAACCGAAGACGGTCTAGCCGGTTTTACCAACGGGCAGCATTCACCATCTAAAAAGCACATTCGCTTTCTTTAAGGAGGAAGAAAATATGGCAATACCGAACAAACCCAAGGGTGAAATCAAGGCCGTACGGGATCCGGAAGTCGTCGAAAAAGAAGTCGATATCCTCATCGTCGGCGGCGGTATGGCCGCTTGCGGCACTGCCTTCGAAGTTAAAAAGTGGCTGCAGCCCGGTCAGACCGTCCTGCTGTGCGACAAGGCCGCCATGGAGCGCTCCGGCGCCGTGGCCCAGGGCCTTTCCGCCATCAACACCTACGTCGGCGAAAACGCCCCCGAGGATTACGTGCGCATGGTGCGTAACGACCTGATGGGTCTGGTGCGCGAAGACCTGATTTTCGACCTGGGTTGCCACGTCGATGATTCGGTGCACCTGTTCGAAGAGTGGGGCCTGCCGATTTGGAAGAAATCCGCCGAAGGTAAAAACCTTGACGGCAAAAAAGGCTTGGCCATGGGTAGTCTGAAAAAAGGCGCCAAGCCGGTCCGCACCGGTAAATGGCAGATCATGATCAATGGCGAGTCGTACAAGCGCGTGGTGGCCGAAGCCGCCAAAAAGGCACTGGGCAACGACAACATCCTGGAGCGCGTGTTCATCGTCGAACTGCTGCTGGATGCCAATGTCCCCAACCAGATCGCCGGCGCCGTCGGCTTCTCGGTGCGCGAGAACAAAGTCTACATCATCAAATGCAAAACCATGATGGTCGCCTGCGGCGGCGCTGTGAACATTTACCAGCCCCGTTCGGTCGGCGAAGGCAAGGGCCGCGCCTGGTACCCGGTATGGAACGCCGGTTCCACCTACACCATGTGCATGAAGGTCGGTGCGGAACTCTCTATGATGGAAAACCGCTTCACGCCGGCGCGCTTTAAAGACGGTTACGGCCCGGTCGGTGCGTGGTTCCTGCTGTTCAAGGCCAAGACCCTCAACGGTCTGGGTGAAAACTTTGCCGCCAGCGACGCTGCGAAGAACGAACTGCAGAAGTATGCGCCTTACGGCACGGCCGCCATTACCCCGACCTGCCTGCGTAACCACCTGATGCTGTTCGAGATGAAAGAAGGCCGCGGCCCGATCATCATGGACACCGTCACGGCTCTGGCCACATTGGGCAAGACCATGGACAAGAAGGAACTCAAGCATCTGGAATCCGAAGCTTGGGAAGACTTCCTGGATATGACCTGCGGTCAGGCGAACCTGTGGTGCGCTCAGAACTGCGAACCGGAGAAGAAAAACTCCGAAGTCATGCCCACCGAGCCGTACCTGTTGGGCTCGCATTCCGGCTGCTGCGGTCTGTGGACCTCCGGCCCGGATTATGACTGGGTGCCGGCCGCATACAAAATCAAGGCCCGCAACGGCAAGGTGTACAACCGCATGACCACGGTCGAAGGTCTGTTCACCTCAGGCGACGGCGTGGGCTGCTCCGGCCACAAGTTCTCCTCGGGCTCGCATGCCGAGGGCCGTATCGCCGCCAAGCAGATGGTGCGCTATGCCAAAGACTTCGCGGATTTCAAACCGGCCCTGAAGCAGTCCAAGGCCGAACTGGTCGACATGGTCTACAAGCCGGTCCGGACCTATCTGGATAACTGCGCCTACACCACGGCGGACGACATCAACCCGAACTACATCAAGCCCAACGGCATGATGTACCGGCTGATGAAGGCCACCCATGAGTACGGCGCCGGCACGGCGACCTATTACCAGACCTCCAGCAAGAACCTCGAGATCGTCATGGATCTGCTGCAGACCATGCGTGAAGACTGCGCCAAGATGGCTGCCGGCGATCTGCATGAACTCATGAGGGCTTGGGAGATCGAGCATCGTATCTGGACGGTGGAAGCGCACCTGCGTCACATCCAGTACCGCAAAGAAACCCGCTATCCGGGCTTCTACTATCAGGCCGATTACCCCGGCCAGGATGACGCCAATTGGTTCTGCTTCGTCAACTCCAAGTTCGATCCGGCGGCGAAGAAATGGGATGTCTTCAAGAAAGACTACATCAAAATCATCCCGTAGCAATCGGGTGTCCTGAAGATATGTGTCGGATGGACACGGAATGCTGACATGCCATACCTCCAGGCGTCCCTGGACGCCTGGAGGTTTTTCTTAAGCATCGACCCATCCTTCAAGTGCCATCGGACGATATCCTCTGATACGCTTCACATGCGAAATGATTCATATGATGCAGGCCTTGAAACCGGCAGCTGAGAATTGGAAGCCCCCAAAGGCGCTTCCAGTATTGAGCTGCATGTTTCAGAGAGACCAAGGATATCGTTCGGAGCGCTTCGAGCGGACGGGGCGATGATCGACACACTAGCAAACTGAACGATGCCGAAGCCCGCGCATTCAAGTGCGGACTATGTATTGGGCATCTTCGAATCGTGAACGCACGGAGGGATAGCATGACAAGTGAAATGAAGGCCCCTGCGAGTGGAACCATCATGGTGGTCGGCGGCGGCATCAGCGGTTTGACCACCGCGCTGGAAGCGGCCGAAGTGGGGAATGAAGTATATCTGGTGGAAAAGAATCCGTACCTGGGCGGCCGGGTTGCACAGCTGAATCAATATTTCCCTAAGCTATGCCCTCCGACCTGCGGCCTGGAGATCAACTTCCGACGCATCAAAGACAACCCGCGCATCAAAGTCCTGACCATGGCCGAAGTCCAGAAAGTACAGGGCGCGGCCGGCGATTATACGGTCACGCTGCGCCTCGACCCGCGCTATGTGACCGAAGCGTGCACCTGCTGCGGTGCCTGCGCACAGGCCTGCACCACGGCAATCAGCGACGACTTCAATTTCGGCATGGGCACCCGCAAGGGCGCCTACCTGCCGTTCGAGATGGCCTTTCCGGCGCGCTATGTACTGTCCCCCCAGATCATCGGTACCGAAGACGCCCAGAAGGCAAAGGCGGCCTGCAAATACAATGCGGTGGATCTCGAGATGCAGCCCAAGACCATGGACGTGCAGGTGGGCTCGATCGTGTGGGCGACCGGCTGGGAGCCCTACGACGCCACTAAAATAGATAATCTCGGGTTTGGCCGTTACAGCAATATCATTACCAATATGATGATGGAGCGCCTGGCGGCGCCCAATGGGCCGACCAAGGGCCAAATCCTGCGTCCCAGCGACAATCAGGCGCCCAAGAGTGTAGCCTTCGTGCAGTGCGCCGGCTCGCGCGATGAAAACCATCTGCCCTACTGCTCCTACATCTGCTGCATGGCCTCCCTCAAACAGACCACTTATGTGCGCGAGCTTTACCCGGATGCCAAGATCTACGTCTTCTACATCGATCTGCGGACGCCCGGCGATCGCTATGAAAAGTTCTACAAGAAGATCAAGGCCGACCAGAATGTCTTCTTCATCAAGGGCAAGGTCGCCGAGGTCAGTGAAGATCCGGCCACTAAAAACATTACCGTTGTGGCTGAAAACGCCGTCACCGGCGAGAAGATCAGACAAAGTGTGGATTTGGTGGTCCTTGCCACCGGTATGCAGCCCACGGCCGCCAATGCCAAACTGCCGGCGGATCTCAAGTACACCGCCGACGGTTTTATTCTCAACGACTTCGAAACAGGCGGCATGTTCGCTGCAGGTTGCGCCAATAAGCCTGCCGATGTGGTCTCTTCCAACCAGAACGCAACCGGTATGGCCCTGAAAGCCATTCAAACCGTGGCAAGGAAGTAGGAGGTTTTATCCATGGACAAAAAATATGGAGTTTATATTTGTGAAGGCTGTGGCATCGGCGAGTCGCTGGATTTGGATGCCCTCGCGGCGGTTGCCTCCGATGAAGGGTTGAGTGCCAAGCGCCACGCGGCCTTGTGCGGCAAAGAAGGCCTGGCGCTTCTTCAGGAAGAAATCAAAGGCGGTGTCAATACTTTGATTCTCTGCGCCTGTTCGCGGCGGGTCAATTACGACACGTTCCGCTTCGAGGGCTGTATTGTGGATCGCGTGAACCTGCGCGAGGGCGTGGTCTGGTCGCATCCGCGCAGCCAGTTTGCGCCCTTGACGGAGGAGCAGAAGCAGGATGCGGACTACTACGACCGGGTGCAGATGATGGCCGAAGACTACCTGCGCATGGGAATGGCCCGGGTGCAGAAGGTCAAACTGCCCGAACCGTACAAGCTGGAAAAATTCACCCGCAAGATTCTGGTGATCGGCGGCGGGGTGACCGGTATGAGCGCCGCTCTGGATGCGGCCAAAGCCGGGTACGAGGTCACCATTGTGGAAAAAGAGCCCCATTTGGGCGGCGCGGCGTTGAACTGGCGCAGCCAACTGCCCGTGAGCGAGCCCTACGCAGCGTTGGTGCCGACGGTCGCCGCCCAGAAGATCAAGGCAGTGGAGGCCCACCCCAACATCACGGTCAAAACAAGTACGGTGCTGGCGCGTCTGGCCGGACAACCGGGCGAATTCACCGCCACATTCAAAAAACCGGGCGAGAAGAAAGAATTCGACGTGCCCTATCCGCTGCCACCGGAGATGAGGGTCGACGCCAGCGGCAAGGAACTCGATGCCGAGACGTTGCATAAGAAGTACTTGGAGTACAACGAAGGGCGAAAAGACATTCTGACCCTCGATCCCGACGGCGAGCTTTTCGGCGCGGTGGTTCTGGCGGCCGGCTGGCGCCCGGCGGACGTCCAGGGTGATGCCTATGCGCATCTCGGCGTCGGTTCAACGCCCGACGTGATCACCAACGCCCAGTTCGAAGCAATTGCTAAGAAGGGCAAGATCGTACGGCCTTCGGACGGCAAAGAAGCCAAATCGGTGGTGTTCATCCAAAGCCCCGGCAAGGGCGAAGATGACAGCGACTTCGAATATGCCGGCGCGGTGACCAGCCTGGTAGCGCTCAAGCAGGCGAAGTACGTGCGCAACGATTATGCGGACGGCAAGGCGTTTATCTTCTACCAGCACATGCGCACACCGGGCCTGAATGAGAATTTTTATAAATCCATTCAGCAGGATCCGGGCATCTTCCTGACCAAGGGCAATGTGGTCGGCGTGGCCAAAAACGGCAACGGCCTGCTGGTCGAAGCCACGGACACGCTGCTGGGCAAGAACCTGCAGGTCAAGGCCGACCTCGTCGTGCTGGCGGCCGGAATGATCCCGGCGACCGCCGACGACCCGGTGGTCAACATGGCCTATCGCCAGGGACCGGCTTTCCGCGATATCAAGCTGTTCAACGGGTACTGCGATTCGAACTTCATCTGCTTCCCTTACGAAACCCAGCGGACCGGAATTTATGCCGCCGGCGCCGTGCGCCGGGCCATGACCACCGAGGAGGCCATGGAAGATGCTTCCGGTGCGGCGCTCAAGGCCATCCAGTGTATCGAATCGGCCAACCGCGGCGTGGCCGTACATCCGCGCGCAGGCGACATGACCTTTCCTGACTTTTTCTTCCAGCGCTGTACGCAGTGCAAGCGCTGCACGGAAGAATGTCCTTTCGGCGCCCTGGACGACGATGCCAAAGGCACGCCCAAACCCAACCCGACCCGCTGCCGTCGCTGCGGGACCTGCATGGGCGCGTGCCCGGAGCGCATCATCGGTTTCGCCGATTACAACATCGACAGCATCGGTTCGATGGTCAAGGCGATCAAAGTGCCGAGCACGGACGATTACAGCGAGCCGCCGCTGCGCATTCTGGGACTGGTCTGTGAAAACGATGCCTATCCAACGCTCGATATCGCCGGTTTGAACGGCCTGGGCTATTCGGCCGACGTGCGTTTGATTCCGGTGCGCTGCCTGGGTTCGGTCAACGTGATCTGGATCAAGGACGCATTGTCGCAGGGCATGGACGGCGTCTTCCTGCTGGGCTGCAAACATGGCGACGATTACCAGTGCCATTTCGTCAAGGGCAGTGAACTGGCTTCCATCCGCATGAAGAAGATCGGTGAGGCCCTGGCGAGCTTGTCGCTGGAAAATGAGCGCGTGGCGCAGTTCGAGGTCGCCATCGACGATTATGACAAGGCACCGAAGATGATCAACGAATTCGTCGCGTCGATCGAAGCTTTGGGCCCGAACCCATTCAAGGGATTCTAATCATATGCGCTTGCCGTCATCATGCATCAGGAGGGAATTATGTCCGATACAGCAGTAACCGAACCGGTAGTAAAGACAGGCCCGCAGGCTCAGTCCGTGCAACCGGCAAACCGTACGGGGGCAATTTCCGGACAAAGCTGTCTGGTTGAACCCGACGTCCAATTCATCCAGGAGATTACGGAACTCGGGGGCCAGGATGTCAAGAAGTGCTTCCAGTGCGCCACCTGTTCGGTCGCGTGCCCCATTTCGCCAGAAACCAAGCCGTTTCCGCGCAAGGAGATGCTGGCCACCTCCTGGGGTTTGAAAGACCGGCTGATCGGCGACGGCGATATCTGGCTGTGCCACAACTGCGGCGACTGCAGCACGCGCTGTCCACGCGGCGCCAAACCGGGCGACGTGCTTTCTGCGGTGCGCAGCTACGCCATCAGCGAATATGCCACACCCAAAGCATTGGCCAAGGCAGTCAACAATCCCGGCGCCCTGCCGTTCCTGTTGGCATTGCCGGCCATCATTTTCATCGTCGTGGGCACGCTGATCGACATGCTTTTCGGCGTCAACTGGCTGGACTTTACACCGGGCGGCGGAGAAATCGTGCATGCTAAAATGATTTCCACCTGGCTGGTCGATGTAGTCATGATCCCCACGTTTTTCTTTGCCGTGGCGGTGTTTGCGCTGGGCTTGAAACGTTTTGTCAGTGCAATTCACAACGATGCCGTTCTGCAGGGCAAGACCGAAAAACAATCGCTGGATCCGGCCGGGTTCGTTCAGGCCCTGGGCCGCGTCGTCCCCAAAATTCTGAAGCACAACCGCTTCAATGAGTGCGGAGAGAACAAGGAGCGCGCCACGGCTCACATGATGGTGCTGTTTGGGTTCATCGGCCTCTTTGTCGTCACCAATATCTTTTTCGTGGCGCTTTATGTGTTCGGCCAGCATGGACCTTATTCACAGCTCAATCCGGTCAAATGGCTCGGCAATGCCGCCGGTATCGCCCTGGTGCTGGGCAGCCTGTTGATGATCGTGCAGCGATTGGGTAAGACGACACAACAGACCAGCTACAAAGACTGGTGGCTGTTGGGTCTCGTTCTCGGGCTCGGCCTGACCGGAATGCTGGCTCAGTTGACCCGCCTCGGCGGGCTGGCCGGCGCCTCATACTTCATCTACTTCATTCATTTGATGTTCGTATGGGGACTTTTTGCCTATACGCCGTTTTCGAAACTGGCCCACCTGGTCTACCGCACCACGGCCATGGCCTATCAGGAGTATTCGGGACGCAAGTAGCGTCTTCGGCCGTAAAAAACCATTCAGGGGACCGGGCCGGACGGGCCGGTCCCCTTTTTGCTCGACGAACATGGAGTCGCTCGGTGCCGGGAATCAGCGGTGCCGGCGCCTGAGACATATGTCCGATGCCTGAGAACGACGTTCTTCGTTTCAACCTTCAACGCCTCCTCAACAATGTGCCGCTCGGCATCGCCCTGCTGGATCCTTCGCGCAGGATCGTCTTCTCCAATCAGGCGCTCGAGGCCATCACCGGATTGTCTGCCGCCGATGCAAGGGGGCTTGCCTGCCACCAGGTGTTGCGCAGCCGCATCTGCCTGACCGGCTGTCCGGCGCGTGATGAAGGCTTTTCCGGATCGGTTTGCCTGGAAAGCGACCTGATCAACCGTGATCATCAGATGATTCCCTTTCGTATGACCCTTTCACGTCTTTTCGACACCCGCGGAAAACCGGCCGGCTTCATCGAAACGATCGAGGATCTGCGACTTCTCAGGGAGTTCGACGAGAAGATCAATCAGGCGTACCGCTTCGGGCAGCTCCTCGGCAAAAGCCGGCAGATGGAGAAACTGTTTGCGATCCTGCCGGTCATCGCGCAAAGCGATTCCTCGGTCCTGCTCACCGGTGAAACCGGCACCGGCAAGGATATCCTGGCCGAAGCCCTGCACCAGGCATCGACGCGCGCCAAAGGCCCCTTTATCAAGATCAACTGCGGCGCCTTGCCGGAAACATTGCTGGAATCCGAACTGTTCGGCCACACCAAAGGGGCTTTCACCGGAGCGCTGGAGAATAAACCGGGCCGCTTCAATCTGGCCCATACCGGCACACTCTACCTCACCGAGATCGGCGATCTCCCCCTTCCGCTGCAGGTCAAGCTGCTGACCTTCCTGGACGACCGCGTCATCTATCCTCTGGGCGGCACCAGAGGCATCGAAGCCGATGTGCGCATCATCGCCGCCACGCACCGCAATCTGGAGCAAATGGTGCAAGAGGGGCGTTTTCGCCAGGATCTTTTTTTCAGGCTCAATGTCTTGCGTGCCCACCTCCCGGCCCTGCGTGAACGCGAAGGCGATATCCGCCTGCTTCTGGATCATTTTCTGAATCAGTTCAATCAGAAACTGGGGCGGTCGATTACCGGGTTCTCTTCGCGGGCGCTCAAGATCCTGCTGGCCTATCCATTCCCCGGCAATGTACGCGAGTTGCGCAACATCGTAGAGTATGCAGTGAACCTGTGCATGGATGAGAAGGTCTTTCCCAAGCACTTGCCCGCATATCTGCTCGAGGAAAAACAAGATTGCATGGTCGACGTCCGCCCGGAGAAGGCGCCGCTGATACAACCTCGGGGAACAAGCCCCACCTGGCCCGAAGTTGAAAAAAACCTCATCATGGAAGCGCTGGTCAGGGCCAAGGGCAACCGCAGTGCGGCCGCAGCAGCTTTGGGCTGTTCGCGCAGTACGCTCTGGCGCAAAATGAAGGTTTATGGAATTGATGCACGATGAAAACCACCGTCCTTATCCCGCTGTTTGACGAAGAGGTCGCGCCGCGCTTCGATCTGGCCACCGAGGTGCTCATGGCTGAACGAACGGCAGACGGCCTTCTTCAGGAAAAGGTGCTCATTCTGCCCGGCGCCTCCGCCGAACGGCTTTGCCAGTTGATCATCACCGAGGGCATCCAGGTGGTGATCTGTGGGGGTATCGAGCAGGAGTTCTACGATTATTTGACCTGGAAGCGGGTGCGCATCATCGATAATGTCATCGGTTCGGGGCGCGAACTGCTGGAGCGTTTTTTCCAAGGGAAACTGGCCCCCGGCGACATTGCGCTCGGCTGAGGCATTTTTATTTCCGGCCGACATCCATCGCCACCGAATCCTGCCCGATACGAAATCCCACTTGTTTCAACAATCACCAATGTGTTCTATTTTGTTGCATTTTTGATTTCATTCGTTGCAGTATGTTTCCGCGTTGAACGTTTTAAATGCAACGAATTCATAATATTTTGAATTTATTGAAAAATTAATATAGGCATAAATGTTGCTCATGTGACGCAGCATGGATGGGAAAACAGGCATCGGCAACCATTGTGTGCTCGTCATCGAAACCGACGCGGCATTGCGCGGCAACCTGGCGCAGCATGCCCGTCAGGAGGGCTTTCAGGTATTTGAAGCCGGCAGCGAACGTGAGTCGGTTGCGTTGCTTTCGAAATTGAGCACCCCGCTCGTGCTGCTTGGCTTGAAAGGGCTGAAGCGCAGGGGGGTCGAGATACTGCGCATGATTCGCACGCGCTTCCCGGAAGTGAAAGTGATCACCATCAATTCCGGCGAACAGTTCGATTTGTCGCTCGAAGTCATGCGACTGGGGGCCTATGATGATTTCCTGATTCCATTCGAACTCGAAGCGCTGATGGCCCGCATCCACCTGGCTCTGAAACCTGGTGGGCGCGCACACACCACACGGAATTGAATCCAAATCGCGGTGCTAACCGGGCAGGAGGAGGATTGTGAAAAACTTCAAGATCAAAGATTTGATGGTGCCTTTGGCGGAATATGCCGTCATCTCGGAAGAGGCCAGCATTTTCGACGCCGTATCGGCGTTGGAGAAGGCCCAGGAGGAGTTTGATGCCAAACGGTATCGCCATCGGGCTATTCTGGTGAAGGATAGACATGGAAAGGTGACCGGCAAACTGGGGCAGTTGGATATTCTGCGTTCCCTGGAGCCAAAGTATGCGGGGATGAAGACCGATACGCCGGGAATGGCCAAATTCGGTTTCAGCAAAGACTTTCTCGTCTCCATGCTCGAGACCTACCGCATGTTCGACAAGCCGTTCGACGATATCTGCCGCAAGGCGAGCCAGGAGAAGGTTGCCAAGTACATGCATCGGCCCACCGATGGCGAGTTCATCGATATCGGCGCCTCTTTGGATGAGGCCGTTCATCTGATGGTGGTGGGCTGCCATCAATCGCTGCTGGTTACCCGCGATGAAGAGATCATCGGCATTTTACGCCTGACCGATGTCTTCGCGGCTGTTTTTCATACCATGAAGCGGTGCAGCCTTTAATCGGGCTAAGGGGGGAATGAATGACGACTGAAGCAATCGCCCTGGCGGATCAACGGGCCGTTACCAAACGAAATATCGATTGGAAGAAATGGGGTTTTCTTCTGTTGGGCGTGGTGCTTTTTGCGACCATTTACTACTCGCCGCCCTGGCCGGACGCGGTAGATCCCATGGGCAAACATTTCGCGCTGAGCCGTGAAGCCAAGGGCGCCCTGGCCATATTCATGCTGGCCGGGACCTGGTGGGTTTTCGAGGTGGTGCCGATCGGCATTACCAGTCTGGCCATCGGTGTTTTACAGGCGCTTTTCATGGTGCGCCCGGCCGACGCGGCATTCATGGATTTCATGGTGCCCTCGGTCATGTTCATTTTCGCCTCGGTGATGATCGGGCTGGTTTTCACCAAGACCGGCTTGACCAAGCGCCTGGCCTACAAAATGCTCATGATCGTGGGCGAACGCACCAGCATGATCTACCTGGGCTGTTTCGTGGTGACCGCCCTTTTGACGCACATTATGGCGCATACTGCGGTGGCGGCCACGATTTACCCGCTGCTGATCTCGGTGTACGCGCTTTACGGCGAGGGCGACAAGAAGACCAGGTTCGGCAAGGGGCTTTTCATCGGCATGGCTTACGTGGCCGGCGCCGGCAGCACCATCACCCTGCTGGGGGCGGCGCGCGCTCCCGTGGCTTTGGATTTCTTCCGCCAGATGGCCGGCAAGGAGATCAGCTTCTTTCAGCTCTCCTATTATATGTTTCCGGTCGGGTGGCTGATGATTCTGGGGCTATGGGGTTTTTTCATGCTGGTCTGCAAACCGGAAAAGAAATCCATTTCCGGATTGCGTGAAAAGGCGCGCCAGCTCAATGCCGACCTGGGTTCGCTTACGCGCCACGAAATTCTGGCTGCGGTGATCGTCCTCTCCTGCATTCTGGTCATGTCGCTGCGTTCCTTCATCCCTGTTCTCAAACCACTGGACAAGACCGGCATCATCCTGCTCACCACCATTCTTTTTTTCGTGACCGGGATCATGTCGATAGAAGATCTGGAACGCGTGCCCTGGAACATCATTCTGCTCTTCGGCGGGGCCATGAGCATCGGCAACTGCCTGTGGCAAACGGGGGCGGCCAATTGGCTGGCGGTCAACTGGCTGGTCCTGTTCCAAAAGGCCAACTGGTTCGTCTTCGTGATGAGCATCGCCTTCTTCGTCATGGTGATGACCAACTTCATCATGAATGTGGCCGCGATCGCCATCTCCCTGCCGGTGGCCCTGGTGATCGCCCCCTACCTGGGGGTGGCCGGGGAAGTCATTCTGTTCGCTTCGCTGGTGACCGCCGGCATGCCGTTCCTGTTGCTGGTCGGGGCGGCGCCCAATGCGATCGCCTACGATTCCAAGCAGTTTACAGCCGGTGAATTTTTCATGTATGGTCTCCCGGCCAGTGCGATTCTGATGGCCGTCGTCGCCTTCGCGGTATTCGTGTTGTGGCCGATGATGGGGATGCCGATTACTTTGGTTCGCTGATATTCGATCGCGATGATGATCCAGCCCAGGATTGAATCGACACGCCAGGCGTTCGATGTTAATCTGGCATCGCGGTCGAACCGACACCCGGAGCAGCCGGCAGGAGCGGAAAGCGGAAACAGCGATGAACTCGCCACGGGGTCCTTATTACAAACAACTGATCCGCAATATGGTGATCACCATCATCGCCGTGTCGTTCATCCCCGTTTTCCTGGTGGGCCTGACCGTTTACTTCCAATTCAAAGCCTCGTACCAGGAGCGCGTCCATGCCCATTTGACCACGCTGGTGCAAAAGCATCGCCGTCAGATCGACACCTTCCTGAGCACGCGGCTCTCCGATATCGTTTTTCTCAGCAGTAATTTTTCCTATGCTCAGTTAAGCGACGAGGCATTTCTGCAGTCGAAATTGCAGGATCTTCAAAGAAGCTACGGCGCAACGTTCGTCGACCTGGGGGTGATCAATTCCGACGGCCGGCAAGTCGCCTACGCCGGCCCGTTCAATCTGAGCAAGGCCGATTATGGTCAGGCCCCCTGGTTCCAGCACGTGCTGCAGGATCAGGTCGTGATCAGCGACGTGTTTCTGGGGCTGCGCGGATTTCCACATTTCATCGTAGCGGTCAAGCGCGAACAGCCCGAAAATTGGGTCCTGAGGGCGACTGTGGATTTTGTGGCCTTCAACGATCTGGTGGAGAATATCCAGATCGGCGAAACCGGGTTTGCCTTTATCGTCAATAAGGAGGGCAAGCTGCAGACCAAACCGCGGTTTTCCATCAACCCTCCCGACGGCTGCTACGGCCTCTTTTTCGATTGTAACGCACTGAATGCCGATGACGTAACGGTTACCGAACGCCCGGATGCGAATGCCAAGATGAGCATCTACGTCACCGCGCTGCTCAAAAATCGGGACTGGCTGCTGGTGTTCGAACAGCAGCGGGACGATGCGTTCTCCGCCCAGCGCCGGGCCGAACGAATCAGCCTCATCATCTTCGCCCTGGGCGGCCTCAGCATCGTCGCCATGAGCTGGATCCTGTCGGTGCGTATGGTTCATCGCATCGCCAATGCCGACCGCGAGAAAGACATGATGAACAAGCAGGTAATCGAGAGCGGCAAACTTGCGTCGGTCGGTGAACTGGCCACCGGTGTCGCCCACGAGATCAACAATCCGGTCGCCATCATGGTGGAGGAGGCCGGATGGATTGAGGACCTTCTGGAAGAAAACGACTTGAAAAATGTCGATGAGATCAAGCGTTCCTTGAACCAAATCCATGTTCAAGGCAAGCGCTGCAAAGAGATCACGACAAAATTGCTCAGTTTTGCGCGCGGAAGCGGATCCGCGATCCGCAAGCTGCAGATCAGGGAGGTCATCGGAGAGGTCATCGGCCTTTCCAGTCAACGGGCGAAATTTGCGAACATTAACGTGATCAACGATTTGAGACCCGAGCTTCCCGAAATTCTGGCCTCCGAAACCGAATTGCATCAGGTGTTTCTCAACCTGCTCAACAATGCGATTTATGCGATGGAGAAGAACGGGGGGACGATCCGCTTCAACAGCGCCCTGAACGGGGACAAGGTGGTGATCGAAGTGGCCGACAGCGGTCCCGGTATTCCCGAGGCCATCCTGGGCCGGATCTTCGATCCATTCTTTACGACCAAGCCCGTGGGCCAGGGGACCGGATTGGGGCTATCGATCTGCTACGGCATCATCCGCAAAATGAACGGTGATATTCAAGTCGAAAGTGCTGTCGGCAAAGGTACGGTATTCCGGATCAGCCTGCCGGTCACCCATGAGGAGAGATGATCCATTCGATATGGACAAGAACGATTGAAGGAGTGCGACGATGACAATAGCCAGCGTTTTATTGGTGGATGACGAGGTGCCGTTCGTGGATGCCATGACCCGGCGTTTGACCAAGCGCGAGATCGATATCCAGACGGCTTACTCCGGCGAGGAGGCATTGGATAAGCTCGCCCAGACCCGCATGATCGAAGTGGTCATCCTGGATATCAAGATGCCGGGTCTGGACGGGATGGAAACGCTCCGCGAGATCCGCCGCCGCTTTCCCCTGGTGGAAGTGATCATGTTGACCGGCCATGCCACAATCGAATCGGGCATCGAAGGCATGAAACAAGGCGCATTCGACTACCTGATGAAGCCGTGCAACATCGACGATCTTGTTTTCAAAGTGGGCGAGGCGGCTAAAAAGAAGCGCTTGCATGAAGAAAAGATCGTTCAGGCGCGGATCAAGGAAATCACCAGCCGGCGCGCATAGAGGAGCCCAGATGGCCGAGATCGAAAGTGCGGGCGAGCCGATCCAGGTGTTGCTGATCGACGACGAAAAAGGATTCGTCGATATTCTGGCCAAACGCCTCGCCAAGCGGAACATCACGGTGACCCAGAGCTTCAGCGGTCAGGAGGGGATCCGGGCTCTGCGCAAAAACGACTTCGATCTGGTGCTGCTGGATCTCAAAATGGAGGACATGGACGGTCTGGAGGTGCTCAAAATCATCAAGATCATGGCGCCGGAAATCCCGGTGATCATGCTCTCCGGGCATGCCTCCAACGACGCGGCCGACAGGGGCATCGAAGCCGGCGCGTTCGATTATTTGACAAAACCGTACGAACTTTCCGAACTGGTCGAAAAAATGATGCAAGCGATCCAGGCCGGCCGATCTTGAAATCCACCTGACCCACCCGGCCGATCAACGCTCTCTTTCGTAGATGTCGATCGTCGGGAACAGCCCTTTGCGGGTCCCGGTGGTGTACGGCTGAATGATGTTGAAGGCGATATTCTGGCCCTGCTGGGCGTGCCCCCGATTCTGCCGCCCGTCGAAATAGGCGCCGTTATCCCTGAGGATGACCTCGATGCGGCGTTGAAATCCTTCCACGAACGCTTTTCCGCTGCCTTGGAAATGGAGCCGCCCCTGGCGGAAGCTGCCGCTGCTCCTCGAAAGCTTCTCCAGATCGATGCTGTTTTCCGCAAGATCCTGCGCATTGCGGATCATCCCCCAGACCAGGTGCCCGGGAGGGATGGTCATCGGTTGCTGCAGGTCGATGATGGTATGCGGCATGACGATCGTATTGCGGCCGATGTTCAGGGGCGCTTCGGCAGCGCCGTGCAAAAAAGAATTGAAACCCACGAAGACTTTTTCCCCCAGGCGTGCGTTGATGATCTTGGCGCCGTGGGCGGTGACATTGAAGCCTTCCAGGCAGGCATCGATGATGTAGCAATTCTCCTGGGCATTGGCACCCTTTCCCAGATCGGCATTTTCAAGATAGGCGCGCTGGGCCACCAGCACATTTTCGGCCAGGCGGGTGCGGCCGCGTACAACGGCATAGCGGTTGAGGGCCGTGCCGCGATAGGTGTCGGGACGGTCGAGATGGACGACATCGAAGATTTCCTGAAAATGGGGCTTACGCTTTTCGACGAAATCGACCAGTCGTCCCCGAGCGCCCTGTTCGGGTTCGAAATGGATGTATTCTCGGAGGGCATCCCCCGGGTACTGGTAAAGGAAATGAAATGTATACCCGCGGTTGATCCAGATACTTCCGGGTTCGACCTGGGTGTGGGACAGTTCGCCGGTCTGAATGTAGGCAAAGGCGCCGATTTGACAGTCATGCACGGTCGTCAGATCGACGGTCGCAAACGGACCTAATAAACAGCCCCGCATGGGGGCGCCATGAATGTTGGCGTACGGCGCGGCGATGGTGTTGACGATGGGGTAGTACTCAGGGAACTCGGGGTCGTGATTGTAGCTGTGCACCAGCGTCTTGATCAGAAAAGAATGCTGCACGCGGATGCATTCGTCCTGCCGCATGAGGATATCGCAATCGTCCAGCCGGAATTGGGCGCCCTGACGTTTGAGTTCGTCCCCGCGTACGTCGGTTTTATAGAGGATCGAATCGTTCACATGGCACTTGCCGAGGAAATAGCTGCCGGCCAGACTGGAATGGCCGAAATGAAAATCGATCGGATGATGGGCGCTGATGCCGTAGAATCCGTAGAATTTCAGGAATTGCTTCATAGGCAGGGCGTTGCGGGTATAGCGGCCGGAGTCGATGTTGAACTCCCGCAGGTTGGTATCCACGCGCTGGGTGATTTCCGTAATCAGGTTTTCTAGTTGTTTCATGGCGCCTCTCCTTGCGGGCTTCTATCTGAAGCAAGCGAATTCGGCCCTTGCGTGTATGGGGCGTCAACCTTGATTTGTAAAGAGCGTACTGCGAACCCGGGAATGCGAACTGATTCCGTTGCCTCCCGGCAGCCGTCCGGGCGGGGTCACAAAAAAAGGGAGATACCGGTTGCCCGATACCTCCCCTTATTATTGCGGTCATGCGGCCGCCATAGGCTTACACGCCCGTGGCTGCTTTGTGGGTTTTGATCTTGACCTTTTCAGTCAACCCCTCATAGTACTTCCGCAAAATCGCGACCACTTCGTCACGGCCGAAATGATCCGGCAACTGGCCGCCTTCGCTGAGCATCTTGCGCAGCATGGTGCCGGAGAGCAGCACGCGGTCTTCCTTGCCGTGCGGGCAGGTGCGCAGAGAGGCCATGCCGTCGCATTTGTGGCAGTAGAAGGTCCAGTCGATCTTGAGCGGCTTGCAGATCAGGGCCTTGCCGGCTTCCTTGGGGTAGGGGATTTTGTCGAAAATGGTCTGGGCTTCGAACATGCCGTAGAAGTCGCCCACGCCGGCATGGTCGCGGCCGATGATCATGCGCGAGCAGCCATAGTTCTGGCGGAAGGTGGCATGCAGCAGGCCTTCGCGCGGTCCGGCGTAGCGCATATCCAGCGGGTAGCCGCCCTGGACGACGTTCTTTTCGACAAAGTAATTCTTGACCAGGGCATCGATGCATTTCACGCGTACTTCAGCAGGGATGTCGCCCGGTTTCAGGTTGCCTACCAGGGAGTGGATGTAGACGCCGTCGCATACTTCCACGGCGATTTTGCACAGATACTCATGGGAGCGGTGCATGGGGTTGCGCAGCTGCAGGGCGGCGATTTCGCTCCAGCCGCGCTGCTCGAAGATCTTGCGTGATTCGGCCGGGCGGTGATAAACGCCGGCGTATTTCTTGGGGTATTCGCCTTCGCTGAGCACTTTGACCGGTCCGGCCAGGTTGATCTCTTTCTGGTTCATCACCATCTGGACGCCGGGATGGTCGTCCTTGGCGATCTTCCAAAAATCTTCAGCCGTCTTGGTGCCTTCGCCCATGAAGATCTTTTCGCATTCGTACTTTTTGTCGGCCTCGGTCATCTCGAATTTTTCGGTGACCTTCATGGTGGCCATGATCTCTTTGCCCTCGGGGTCATAAAGGGCGATTTCCTGGCCGACGTTGATTCCATCGGCATCCTGCTTGGAGACATCGAGGGTGACGGGCACCGGCCAGAACGTACCGTCGGCCAGCAGGAATTTGTCACAGACGCTCTTCCAGTCGGCTTTGGTCATGAAGCCGGTCAGCGGGCTGAAGCCGCCGATGCCGATCATGATCAGGTCGCCTTTCACGCGGGGGGAGATGGTGACTTGTTTCAGTGATTGGGCCTTTTTCTTTTCGGCTTCCAACGCGGCGCCTTCCAGCAGGCAAACGGTCAAACCTTTGCCGCCATGGGGAGGAATCAATTGTGGCATGTGATGCTTCTCCTTTCTTTTATGTTAGAATATCAAGAGGCTATCTGCCTTTGGGCCAGGTGCGGAAAAAGCATTCAAGGGCGTATTTCTATTCGGGAACCCATCTTTTGTCAAGCGCAATTGCAGCCGGTACATGGCCTCCGCTGCCGATGGGGACCTGTCGATGCGCACACCCGGTTGGCTTTCTCCAGCGAAATACCCGGCCCGGCAATCAGGCGTTGATTCGGCCGTGACGGCAATGATATGGGTATGTGGCCCAAGATGACCAGCTTTGGAGAAGGGGATGCACGAAACTGAAAAAAACGGCGACAGCGCTGATATTCTGGAAAAAATCAAAACCCTGCCGGCATTGGAGTCTTTTGACGAGAACGATCTCAAGGAATTGCTGCGCATCAGCAAAATCATGCGCTACAGGCCGGGCGAACTGATTGTCGATGAAAGCAATTATGATGGATGGATCTATTATTTAATCGCCGGACGGCTGAGGATCGTCAAAAAGGGAACGGAATTGGCGGTCCTGCAGCGCACGGGCGATGTGTTCGGCGATGTCGGCGGCATGGGCAGCGGCGATCTTTCGGTTTCGGTTTTCGCCATGGATGAATCGACCTGTCTGAAAATCGACATCTCCAGCGTCGACGGCCTGCCGCATGAAAATCGTTTCGTGTTCCGGTATGCGATTTTCAGAGGTTTCGCCGAGGTTCTTGCCAAGCGGCTGCGCATCACCACCGAAAAATATCTGAAAGCTCGGCAGGAAATCGAACGCCTGAAATCAGAGCGGACCGCCCGCCGACCCTGAAAAGCGGCAACGCCATGCAAAAAGCCCGATCCTTTCGGACCGGGCTTTTTTTTGAATGTGGCGGAGAGACCGGGATTCGAACCCGGGATACCCCTTTCGGAGTATACTCGCTTAGCAGGCGAGCGCCTTCGGCCAACTCGGCCATCTCTCCTGTGTTCGCAATCGACGCTTTCGGGGCTTATTCATCCTCCGGCCGTTCGATGAATCGGCGAAGCTGGCGGAGGGAGTAGGATTCGAACCCACGGAGCTTTCGCTCAACGGTTTTCAAGACCGCCGCCTTCAACCACTCGGCCATCCCTCCCGAAAAGCGGATCGTTTTTTAACATCATGCCATGGCAGGGTCAATCTTTTTATATAATTCACAAGCGTTGGAGATGATTTGAATATTGACATCGTCCGGCGATGGTGATTATTTTGCCCCCCAAAATTTCGAGCCCCTCAGGGGCGCAAGGAGAAGCGCCATGAAACAAAAATATGTCATCATCCGGGATGACGACCATGATAACCTGATCGTACGGGAATACGCCGAATTGGACAAGGAGATGATGTCGCTCCTGTGCGAAGAAAGCTATCCGCGCGACACCATCGCCCAGGCCGTCCAGAACGGCAAGCAGGCAGTCGTCGACGCCATCCGGACCAATAATATGTACCCGCCCACGGTGTTCGCCGAACCGATCGCCCAATCCATCATCAACCTGTTCGCGGAAGGCGGCAATCTGTCCGCGGAGCTTTTTTTCGACGACCGGGATCTGTTTGTCAAGGAGGCCGAGGCGGCGGTCCCCGGTGAAGCCGAGGAGGAGTCTGAAGAAGATGTGGACGTCGATGACCTCCTGGAAGAGACCATCGATGAAGAGTATGATGACGAAGATGAGGTTTTGAAAGATTTGAAATCTTCGATCCAGGTTGCGGAGGAGGATCCCGGCGACCTCGATGAAACGACCTGAGCCTCGGGCTCAGGCCGAAGCTTGAGCACCACAATCCACCTGCAGCCGCATAAGGCGGATTCTCGGGAGATTCCCTATCCCGAGTTTTGGGGATTTCGTTCAGCCTTGCGAAATGGCGGCGATTGCCTGCGCCTCCGTATCGAACAATTCGGCAAAGCGTCCGATGCCCACCATTTGGAAAATGACTCTGAAATTTTCCGAAAGTCCTACCACGGCGACTGCTTTCGCGCTGCGGTGAATCGTTGAAAGGCAATTGATCAATTCGGAGATGCCGCCGCCGTTGACGGCGGAATTGTCCATGAAGTGCAGCAGAATGCAATCGCATTTGGCGGAGCAGGCCTTCTGGCAGCACTGAAGCAGTGCATCCCGATTCTCGCGCCGCAGCGTTCCCTTGATGTGGATGCGGCAGAGCCCGTCTTTTTCGCTGAAGGCCACTTCGCACAAATCCGGCAGGGGGTGCCGCAGACGCTCCGCGGCACGCCGCAGCGCAGCATCCAGGGCGCTGCGCATGATGGGCTTGTTTATAAAATCGGTCGCATCCAGATTAAGGGCCTGTATCGCCAGATCCATGTCGCCATGCCCGGTGATCACAATCACTTCCGTGCGCGGATCGATCTTCTTGATCTCCTTGAGTACTTCGAGGCCGTCGATTTCGGGCATTTTCAAGTCGGTGAACACGATCTGGGGACGATGCCGCCGCACCAGTTCGATGCCGGTCCTGCCGTGCTCGGCAAGCAGTACCTCATGGCCATACGCAACCAGGAACAAACGGAACATGGTCAAGGTGGCGCTTTCGTCATCGATGACCAGGACTTTGAAGGATTCCGCCACGCGACCTCCTTTCATTCACGCTGACCGGACCTCTATCGAACCCGGTATGAACCTATGACCCAGGTACCCCATTGCCGGCTGCTCGATCGATGAACGGCCCCTGAATTCGTTTGATGGTTTCCAAAGTAAGCCGCCTCTGATAATGAAAAAGATGAGGAGCACGGGATTCGGCATTTAGCCCTTCGGCGCCCACAATCAGGATACGGCCAAATGCAGCACGCCTGCAACACCTCGGAAATGACATTGCCCGGGCTGCCCGCGGTCATCACCCGGGACCGCCTGGTGCGGCGGATAAGGGCCTGCCGGTCCAATGGCTTGATCTGGATCATCGGCCAGGCCGCTCAGGGAAAGACGACCCTGGCGGCGGATTTCCTTCAGCAGGCCGCCCTGCCCACAGCCTGGCTTTCCCTGAATGCCCGTGACGACGCCGATGCGGAGCGATTTTACAGGCGGTTGATTCAGGCGCTCGCCCTGGCATTCCCATCGCTCGACCTTAGAGCCCATTTCTCACCCGTCCTTGAACCGCGATCGCCGGCGGCCCACCAAGATAACGCCGCTTATCTGGCCGATCGGCTGCAAGATTTGGGGACGCATTTGCCGAAACAGGCCCAGCTTGTACTGGATGGACTGGATCGTCTGCCGGACCAGGGGCCGACCATCGATCTCATCCGCCGGCTCTGCGCCACGATGGTTCGCAGCGGGCGGCTCTGGATACTGTCGCGGCGTATACCACCTTTCGAATATCAGCAGGCAATTGTCAATCGACAGATGCTGGTTTTGAACAACGATGACCTGGCATTTACGCATCGTGAAATCCAGATCTATTTCGAAGCGGTGCACCAGCTCAATCTGCCCCCTGAATGCATCGACCTGATGCATCAGGTGACCGAGGGCTGGCCGGGCGGCCTGGTACTTGTGGCCCAGGCCATCGAACGGATGCCGGCTTCACAGTGGATTGAATATCTTTCACGCGACCTGCCCTCCAGACTTTACGATGAAACCCAGAATTACTTTCATGAAGAAGTATTCAGCGAACATCCGACATCTGCGCGCGCGCTTCTGCTTCATGCCGCGTCTTTCGAAAATATCGATCCGGTCATGCTGGAGGATGTTCTGGGAGTGCCCGAAAGCCGCAAGCAGCTGGATCGGCTGGTGCTAAACAATGCTTTCATCAGGACCCTTCACGACAAGCGCGGCGCGCGACGCTTCTATCGACTGAACCCTCTTTTCAGGGAATTTCTGCGTGCCGCGTTCGAGAAGTCTTATTCTCCCGCCGAACAGAAATCCTATTTCGCACGCATCGCCGCATTCTACGACAACCACGGCGAGACCGCGGCAGCCATTAAATGGCACTTCCTGGCGGATGATTACGAACGCGCGGCGGCAGGTTTGAAACGGATCGGCACCGACCTCGTCATCCGGGGCCGATACGCCGAACTTGCGGAGCAAATCCACCCTTTTCCAGAGGATCAGTGCCAGTCCGACCCCTGGCTGTTTTTTCTGCGGGCGCTGACGGGGCGGATCCATGCCGGGCGCAAATGCCTGAACGATTTCGAATCGGCCCTGGCCCGCTTCAGTTCGCAGGGGGACGTGCGGGGGCAAATGCTCGCCTTGTCCCATCTGATCGAAGCCGGCATTCTCCTGGGCGAGCCCCCGGCGGTCTATCTGCGCTGGGTTGAAAAGGCGGAAGCCTGGCTGGCGCAGCAGCGCGCGACCCATTACTATGCCTGGGCCAAAACACTTTTGTGGCTCTATATCGGGTACGGGTATATCGTCAGCGGGCTGGACATTACCAAAGGGCTCTCCGCGGCCCACAATGCCCTGGTCCTGGCGCGCAAGATCGAAAATCCGGTCCTGACCGCGCGGGCGGCGATTATATCGGCCCTGGGGCTCGCGACCGCCGGGGAATACGCAAAGGCCGATGAAATGCTCTCCAAGATCGGCCCCGAGCCCGTCGCGCTGGACGAATACCACCTGCTGCTGGCGATGACCCGGGTGGAGCTCTCGCTCAGGCGCGGCAATCTGACCGCCGCGCGGCAACTCATCCAATCGGTCGGCCGCGATATCGAAGCTTACGGGCTCCTGTTTCTCTTTCCAGCATACCTGGATGCCTGTGGTTTTCTGCAGATTTATGAAGCCCGGTATACAGAAGCCCGTGCCACAAGCCGATATTTGCTGGATGTGGCGCTTTTGACCGGCAATCCGATCTATAAAGGGCTTTCGCATCGTCTCAGCAGCCTGATCCACTATTGCCAGGGCAATGATGCCCGGGCGGTTGCCGAAGCCCGGCTTGCCCTGGCTGAAATGGGTTCAGGGGGGCCGGATACTCTGCACGTGATGCGGACCAAGCAGCTCCTGGCTGCGGCCAGTCTGCATCTCGAAGAATATGATGCCGCCGGCGGCCTGCTGAACGATGCGGCCGCTTTTTTCGAACAGACCGCCAATCCCCTTTCCTTGGCTGAAACATTCCTGCTGTCGGGGTTGTGGGCCCATGCGACCGGCCGCCTGGACCTGAGCGAGCGCAGCCTGAAAGATGGATTTCGGATCATCAACGCACACGGCTTCGATCGCCTGGTACTGATCGATTCCGGTGATCTGCGGTCCATCGCCCGGATTGCGTCCCGATACGACATTCAGCTCCCCGAACGCTGGGGGGACCTGTCGAATGCCGGGCGGCAATCGCCGCAAGCGGCCTCCGCCTCCGATGCGACGCCCCTCGCGCATGTCTCGGGAAGCCGGATCCCCCCATTGGCGATCAAGACGTTCGGCGGATTCAGCGTTCTTCGCGGCGGGGTCACCCCTATCGGCGAAGACGAATGGGGCGGGCAACGACCCAAGTTGCTGTTCAAGGCCATACTGGTACGCGGGTTGCGGGAAATTCCCAAAGATTTGCTCATGGACGATCTGTGGCCGGAAAGCAGTCCTGAGACCGCCCTGCAGAATTTCAAAGTGACCCTGCATCGGCTGCGCAGAATCCTGGAGCCTGGATTGCAGAAGGGAAAGGGCTCCGCCTATGTCCATCTCAAGGGCAACCTGGTTTCTCTGGATCGTGAAAACTGCAGCGTGGATCTGGAACAGTTCCTCAACGCCTGCAAACAGGTCAAGCGGCAGGTTCACAATGGCGATGCGGATAAGATCGGTGTTCTGGGCCGTACGCTGAGCGCCCTCTACCAGGGAGACTTCCTGCCTGAAGAACCGTATGCGCCCTGGGTGGAAATGAAACGCTGGGCGCTCAAGGACGAGTACATCGAAGTCCTTCTGAAAATGGCAGACCTTCATCAGCTTCAAAATCAGCCGGAAGCGGCTGCGGATTTTTGCCGCACGATTTTGCGGATCGATTCATGCAATGAAGCGGCCGCCCAGAACCTGATACGGCTTTACGCCGCGCAGGGCCGGTTCAATGAAGCCTGGCAGGTTTATGAACATCTCGATCATGTATTGCGAACCGAGTTGGGGGTTTCCCCGGAACCGGCCACTACCGCCTTGATGAAGAAGATCGAGACACATGACGGTTGAACCGTCCCGGGCCTTCGATCCTTTCCGGAGACCGATCACAACGATTTCAAGGAGGGGCGATGAGTAAGATTCTGGTGATCGACGATGAGCGTCCCACCCTGACCATGTTCAGCCTGTTTCTGGAAGCCTATGGCTATACCGCCTTGACCGCCACCAGCGGCGAAGAGGGCCTCGACCTCTTCCGCAAGGAGCGGCCGGCGATCGTCTTTACCGACATCAAGATGCCCAGGATGGACGGAATCGAGGTGCTCAAGCAGATCAAGGCCCTGGATCCGCACACGGAGGTGATCGTGATCACCGGCCATGGCGATATGGACCTGGCATTGCAGTCCTTGAACATGGATGCGGCCGATTTCATCAATAAGCCGATTCAGCGCCGTGCCTTGGAACAGGCGCTGAAAAGGGCCGAAGAACGCCTGCGGCTGAGCAATACCAAATCCGACGAAATCAAGGTCTCGGCAATCGGCGACAGCGCCGTCATTCGCATTCAAGGCTCTTTCAATGCGGACTCCGAACCCTATTTGCAGAATGCCTACGAGGCTGCCCTGGCCCTGGCAAAACCCCGGCTCGTGATCAGCCTGGTTGAAAATGCATCGGTCAATGGCGCCGGGCTGGCCATCCTGGCGCAAACCCTTTTAAAGGCCAAACGACAGGGTTTGACCTCGGCTCTGGTGTCGCCGTCGGTTAATCTGCAGTCCATTTTCGACATCGTCGGAATTTCCAAGCTGGCACCCATTTTCGTGACCGAGTCGGCCGCCGGCCTGCAAACCTAGCCTGTGACGGGGAGGACGGACATGTCCCTGAAAACGATCTGCATCGTCTGCTTGTGTATCGGACTGCCGCTCTGCGCACCGGTGGCAGGGGAGGCCGGACCGCCATCCAAAGGGGATATGATGCCTCCATTGTCGCTTCCGGCCCCTGCCCTCGGGGACGATCTCCGATACCTGGGCATTACAGCGCCTGCGTTCACGCTGGCGGAGCTGTCCGCAGATGCCGTGCTGGTGGAGATTTTAGGCGTTTATTGCCCCCGCTGCCGCGAACAGGCGCCGCTTTTCAATGCATTGCAGGCCCGTCTGGAAAAGCGGGAACTCAAGGGGCGGGTCAAGATGATCGGCATCGCGGCGGGCGCCACCCCTATGGAAGTCGAAATGGTGCGCAAGGAGTGGCGCATCCGCCACCCGGTGCTTCCGGATGAACGGTTCGAAGTCCACAAACGGCTCGGCGAACCCAAAACCCCCTTTGTCCTGCTGATCGATCGCAAGGGCCGCGTGCTTTACAGTCACGAGGGGGTTTTAAAAGATATGGATGCGTTCTATCAACGGATCAAGGCCGCCTTACCGTGAATCGTCCGGGCGGTTCACAGGAGCACCGGATGGGCCATCCCGTCAGCAAGCACACCTTTTATCTCAGGACGCTCAACGAGGTGTCCCGGGAGTTGAGTGCGCTGGTCCAGCCGCGCAAAATCCTGGAAACCTTTCTGCTCATGAGCATGGGCTCCTTGGGGCTGACAAGCGGCTTTGTCGTTGTTTTCAACACCGGCACCCGCCAGGCGACCATGGTCTGCCGGGGAATCGAACCGCCGCGGGAAGATCGATTGTCCGGCGAGTGGGCGGCGATTCACAGCCGCTACGCACCTGCCGGGCAAACGGCGGCCGAATCGGCCAGGATGATTTTCCGCGGGGGGCCTGGTGTCGCGCCGGGTGGATGGCCGCCGGATATCACGGGATTGATCTTCTGGCAGATCGACGAGCAGTATGCCGGGATGTTCGGGATCGGGCCCGACTTCGAAGGCAGCGCACCGGAACCGGACGGGGTCGAACTCCTGTTGAATCTGACGGCGATTTTGAGCGGCGCCTTGGGCCGAGCCCTCAGCACGCAGCAAATCCATACACTGGACGCCGACCTGCACCGCCAGCAGCGGGCGCTTCAGAATGCCCTGGGAGAAGCGGAAAGCGCCCGCAGCAATTTGCAGCAGACCGTTTCCGACCTGAAAACGCGGTACCTTGAGCGGGTCAGGAGGATAAACCCGATCGATTTTCTGATCATCGGACTCGTTTCGCTGGTGGTGGGGCTCTTATTCAACCACTTCAGTCCGAACGGCATCGACCTGATTCCGGAACGGTTCTTTCATGCCGCCGCCCCCACGATCACGCCCTCGGCCGCGCAGTCCCTGGTGGCCCGCAATGAAGCGGTGGTGATCGATGCCCGGCCCCAGGAATTTTTCAATCAGAAGCACATCGCCGGCGCGTTGAACATTCCGCCGGCACTCTTCGATATCGCTTACATGATCAAGCTCGGCGGTCTGGATCAGGACAAACCGATCATCGTTTACGGGCGTTCGATCAGTCGCCGTTACGATGAGACGGTCGCCCGACGCCTGGCGCTGCGCGACCATTCGCGGGTCATGGTGCTGGCGGGGGGCTTGTCCGCCTGGGCGTCGGAGGGCTATGCCATTGAGCGGTAACGGCGGTATCGCAAGGATCCATCCGTATCTGGCGCTCGCCGCACGCGTATACATCGGCGGAATTTTCATTTACGCCGGCTTGAACAAGATCAACTACAGCGCCGAATTCGCCGAAATCATCGCCAGCTATCAGATGATTCCGGACTGGGCGGTCAACGTTACGGCCGTGGTCCTGCCCTGGGCGGAATTGATTTGCGCGGCCTTGATGATCATGGGGCTGCGCTCGAAATCGGCCGCTGTGATTCTGACCGCTATGCTGAGCGTGTTTTCGCTGGCCATCGCAGTCAACCTTGTGCGCGGCGTGCCGATCGGCTGCGGTTGCTTTACCAGCCTGGAAACACCGATGTCCTGGGGGACGCTTCTGAGAGATTTGATGTGGCTGGCCATGACCGTATATATTTACCGGTTCGATGCGCTTTTCCAGCTTGAGAACCGCTTTATCCCCGTTCTTCGGGTTTGAGGTGCCGATTCTGCCATGAGGCGACATGCATTCATCCTGCTGCTGAGCGTTTTCGTTTGTGCCGCATGCGAACGCGGAACGTCCATTGAAGGACGGTACGAGGCGTTCGATATCGAGGGCCGACCCGTCAACCTGGTTCTCAAACTGGAGGCGGACGGCCGAGGGTCCTGGTCGTTCGGCGACGACTATGTTGAAATCCGCTGGAAGGTGAACGGACGCCGAATCGTCATGCATACCAAGTCGGGCGGCGTTTTCACGGGAACGCTCGTTCGCGGGGGGCAGCCGCACATCACCATCTCGCATGCGAATATCGGGCATTATGTATTCAAGAAAAACCTTTCCTGAGGAAAGGGGCTGGCCTTAACTTTACGGTTAACCTTTTTGTAACCCCCCTGCCGCGATATATCATCCGATCCCTTGTCCTGAAGAAATGCACGGGTGACAGACCCCGATCCTTTGCGCTTTGAAGCGGGGCGCTGGTGATCGATATATCAATTCCATAAAGGACTAACCCGTTATCAAGGAGGTGTGATCCATGAAGCTTGACCGACGTCAATTCATTCAGCTCTCCGGCGCCGCCGCAGCCGGTCTGGCGGTCAGCCGATTGGGCTTCGACCTGCGACCGGTGAAGGCGCATGCCCAGATGCTGAAAACGGAGTACGCCAAGGAAACCACCACGGTGTGCTGCTATTGTGCCGTGGGTTGCGGCGCCATCGTCCATACCAGCAAACGCGGCGACGGCAGGGTCATCAACATCGAGGGCGATCCCGATCATGTGATCAACCGAGGCGCACTCTGCAGCAAGGGCGCTTCGCTCAAGCAGTTGGTCGAAAACGAAAGCCGCCTCACCCAGCCCATGTACCGGGCTCCCTTCAGCCAGGAATGGCAAACCGTTTCCTGGGATTGGGCCATCGGTGAAATCGCCAAGCGCATCAAAACCACACGGGACGCCGGCTTTACGGCTAAAAACGCCAAGGGCCAGGTCGTCAACCGAACCACGGCCATCGCCTCGGTGGGCAGCGCGGCGCTGGACAACGAGGAGTGCTGGCTCTACCAGGCCATGCTGCGTTCGATCGGACTTGTGTATATCGAACATCAGGCCAGGATCTGACACAGCGCGACTGTTGCGGCTCTGGCAGAGTCGTTCGGACGCGGTGCGATGACCAATCACTGGATCGACCTGAAGAACAGTGACTGCATTTTGATCATGGGCAGCAATGCCGCCGAAAACCACCCCATCTCCTTCAAGTATGTGACCGAAGCGATGCGCAATGGGGCCAAGCTGATCAGCGTGGATCCGCGCTTTACCCGGACCTCGTCGCGCGCAGACATCTACACGGCGCTGCGCTCGGGTACGGACATCGCCTTCCTGGGCGGCATGATCAAATATATCCTGGACAACAAGCTCTATGACGAAACCTATGTCCGGGAGTACACGAACGCGCCGTTCATCGTCGGCAAAGATTTCGATTTCAAGAACGGCCTCTTCAGCGGATACCAGAAACTCGACGGCAAGGGGCCGGTCGCCGGCAAATACGATAAGAGCAAGTGGGCCTTCGAACTGGACGCCAACGGCGTCCCCAAAATGGACCGCACCCTCAAGGACCCCCGCTCGGTCTTTCAGTTGTTGAAAAAACATTACAGCCGCTATGACTTCGGTACCGTCTCCAAAGTCACCGGCACCTCCAAAGAGGACCTCAAGCGGGTCTATGAAACCTATGCGGCCACCGGCGCCCGGGGCAAGGCCGGCACGATCATGTATGCCATGGGTTGGACCCAGCACACCGTGGGGACCCAGATCATACGCACCATGTCGATCGTTCAATTGCTGCTGGGCAACATGGGGGTCGCCGGCGGCGGCGTCAACGCGCTGCGCGGCGAATCCAACGTGCAGGGCAGCACGGACCAGGCCCTGCTGTTCCACATCTGGCCGGGCTACCTGAAAGCCGCGGCATCTTCCGACACCACGCTGGAAGCGTACAACAAAAAATACACGCCCAAGAGCAACGATCCGCTTTCGGCCAACTGGTGGCAGAACTATCCCAAGTACTCGGTCAGCATGCTCAAGTCGTTTTTCGGCGACAAGGCCACGCCTGAAAACGAATTCGGGTACGCGTGGATGCCGAAGATCGACGACGGCGCGGCATACTCCTGGCTGGATCTGTTCGATGTGATGTATGCCGGCGGCATCAAGGGCTTCCTCGCCTGGGGCATGAACCCGGCCTGCAGCAGCGCCAATGCGGGAAAGGTGCGCCAGAGCCTTCAGCAGCTCGACTGGCTGGTCAACGTCAACATCTTCGACAATGAAACCGGTTCGTTCTGGCGAGGTCCCGGCGTCGACCCCGCCAAGGTGAAAACCGAAGTCTTCATGCTGCCGGCGGCCATTTCGGTGGAAAAGGAGGGCAGCATCACCAACAGCGGCCGGTGGATGCAGTGGCGCTATCAGGGGCCCCATCCGATGGGCAACAGCCTGCCGGACGGCGAAATCATGATGATGCTGGGCCATAAGCTGAAAGAACTGTACCGCCAGGGCGGCGTTTTTCCGGAACCGATCGTGAACCTGAAGTGGGATTATGAAACCGACGGCCGCTTCGATCCGCACAAGGTGGCCAAGGAGATCAACGGCTACTTTCTCAATGACGTCAAGATCGGCGACACGGTGCACAAAAAAGGCACCCTGGTGCCAGGTTTCGCCCTGCTGCAGGCCGATGGCTCCACCAGTTCGGGCAACTGGCTCTACTGCAACAGCTATACGGAAAAAGGCAATATGGCGGCGCGGCGCAATCCCAAGGATACCGAAGCCGGAATCGGTCTTTTCCCGGAATTCGCCTGGGCCTGGCCCGTGAATCGGCGCATCATCTACAACCGGGCCTCCGTCGACCTTGCGGGGCAGCCGGTCAACGAGAAGAAGTGGGTCATCAAGTGGACCGGAGACAAGTGGGTCGGCGATGTGCCCGACGGCCCCTGGCCGCCCCTGGGCAGCCTGGAAAAACCCGACCCCAAAGGACGGTACCCATTCATCATGCTGCCCCACGGTCATGGGCAGATCTACGGACCGGGCCCCAATGACGGCCCCTTCCCCGAGCATTACGAACCGATCGAATGCCCGGTGGAGAAAAACTATCTCAACCCGCAGATGGTCAATCCGACCGCGGCGATCTATGCGACTGCCGCAGATGCCCACGCCACCTGCGATCCGAGGTTTCCATACGTCGGCACAACGTACCGGGTTTCCGAGCACTGGCAGACCGGCGTCATGACGCGCTGGCAGCCATACTTGCTGGAGCTGCAGCCTCAGGTCTTCGTGGAGATGAGTGAGGAACTGGCCGAGCTCAAAGGCATCGAAAACGGACAGCGCGTCAAGGTGAGCTCGGCGCGCGGCTCCCTGGAGGCCACGGCCATGGTGACCAAGCGGTTCAAACCGATGAAGATCGGCGGCAACACCGTTCACCAGATCGGTCTGCCCTGGCACTTCGGCTGGCGTTACCCGAACAGCCGCGTAGAAGAGAGTGCCAATCTGCTGACCCCGTCGGCGGGCGATGCCAATACCCGCATTCCCGAAAGCAAGGCGTTCATGGTCAATGTGACCAAACTGTAAAGGGGGTGATCTGCTATGAGTTACGCTATCTTTGTAGACAGCACGGTGTGTACCGGTTGTCGCGCATGCCAGGTCGCCTGCAAGCAGTGGCATGACCTTCCGGCCGAAGAGACGCTGAATCGCGGCGTGTTCGAGAACCCGCCCGATTTGTCGGGTGTCACGTTCAAAGTGGTGCGCATGAAGGAAGAGGTCATCGACGGCAGGCTGCGCTGGCTCTTCTTCCCCGAACAATGCAGGCACTGCATCGATGCGCCCTGCGTCGAGGTGGCCGGTGACGAAAGCGCCATCTACCGCGATGAAGCCACCGGCGCGGTGATTTATACCGCCGCAACCAAAGAACTCGTCGCCGACGAAATCATCGAGGCGTGTCCGTACAATGTGCCGCGCAAGGGAGCCAACGACGTGCTTTCCAAATGCGACATGTGCAACGACCGGGTCCGCAACGGTCTTCAACCGGCCTGCGTCAAGACCTGTCCCACGGGCGCCATGAATTTCGGCCCGCGGGAGGCAATGCTCGAAAAAGCGCAAGAGCGGTTGGCCCAGGTGCAGAAAGTTTACCCCAAGGCGGTTTTGACCGATCCCGAGGAGGTCACGGTCTTTTACCTGCTCGCGCACGATCCCTACTTGTATCACCCCACGGCGATCGCCTCGGCGGACACACCGGGCATCAGCCGCCATGCAGCGCTCAGACGTTTGCTGCGGCCCTTTGCCCGGGCGGCGTCACACCTGGGCTGAAACACTCCGGCCCGGCCGCAGGGTGGAAGGGCCCTGCAGCCGGGCTTCGTCGCAAATGGCGCCTCCGCGCCGCGGCCCCCCGCAGCACCTTACACCCGG
>JAEYRZ010000083.1 GCA_023435265.1 Pseudomonadota bacterium | reverse complement strand
CCCGATTACGATACCGATTCGGACCCCGAAACCCACCGATCATCACCCAAACCGATTCCTGTACGTTGTCGAATTATGAAAACCCACAGGCATACAAATTTTCCGTAAGCCGCATCCCTGGGTCATGCGCCGGTCATCATCCGCCCGGGTGCTGCTGGCAGGCCGGCCAGCAGGTCTTCAGCCCCGCTTCTCGGGCGATGATCGCGCGTGCCCCCTGGGATCGCAGCTATCGCGGCGAATTCCCCTGGTTTGCAAGAGACCCTGAAAAAAGCTTTACACGACACGCCCGTTTCAATATACACATACACCCTATGTGTATATTGGAGGCGGCCATGGCATTGTGCGGTGATGATCATCCCAAATTGATCGCGCGGATAAACCGGATCGAGGGTCAAGTCCGGGGGCTTAAAAAAATGGTCGAGGAGGACCGGGATTGCCTGCAGGTCCTCAAACAGATTGCCGCCGCCGCCGGAGCCCTGCGTTCGCTGGGCGCGGTCATTCTGGAGGACCACCTGAAAGGTTGCGTCGCCACGGCCATTCAAACCCATGACAACGAATCGCGGATGATTTCCGAAGTGGTCGAGATCTTCAACAAGTTCAGCAAATAGGATTGTGCCTATGATCGGCCGGTTCTCGAAACTGGGTGTGTATCAGGAATTGTTCAGGCTGCGGGATTAATATCTTGCCGCATCGGCGGCCCTGCTGGCTCTGGTCAGCTACATCGTCGACCACGGCAGTCCGACCGCCGGCTGGCCGGGCACTGCATTGGCCATCATTTCCGTGGCCATCAATGGAACGCCGATCGTCTGGGGCGCGGTCAAAGGGTTGCTCGACCGCGAGGTCAATGTGGATGAACTGGTCAGCCTGGCCATCGTCGCCAGCCTGATCCAGGGCGAATATTTGACCGCCGCCGTGGTCAGTTTCGTCATGACCTTCGGCGGGTTGATCGAGCGGGTGACCAGCGAGTCGGCCCGCAAGGCCATCAAGTCCCTGGTTCAGATATCGCCGCAAACCGCAACGGTGCTGGCAGGGGACGAAGAAAGGATCGTGGCGGTCGACACGGTCGCCGTCGGGGACAAAATCCTGATCAAGCCGGGTGAACGCATCCCGGTGGATGCCCGCATCCTGTCCGGCGTGTCGGCGGTGGACGAGTCGGCCATGACAGGAGAGCCGCTGCCGGTGCAAAAGCAGGCCGGAGATGAAATCCTGGCCGGGACATTGAACCACAACGGGGTGCTCAAGGCCCGGACCATCAAGATCGGCCGGGATACCACGCTGGGCAAGGTGATCAAGCTGGTCGGCGAGGCCGAACGGCACCGTCCGGAAGCCATCCGGCTCATCGACCGCTACGCGACCTGGTTCACGCCGGCCATTCTGGCTTGTGCGGCGATCGCCTGGATCGTATCGGGAGAGGTCAGCCGCGCCGTGGCCGTGCTGATCGTGGGCTGTCCGTGCGCCCTGATTCTGGCCGCCCCCACGGCGACCGTGGCGGCGCTGGGGCGGGCGGCCAAAGCCGGAATCCTGGTCAAAGGCGGTCAATATCTCGAGCGGGCAGCGGCCGTCAAAGCCGTCTTCTTCGACAAAACCGGGACATTGACCCTGGGGCAACCCAGGGTGGAAGAAATCGCCTGCACCGAGGGCGTCGACAAGGATGAAGTGCTGGCCTGCGCCGCCAGCGCCGAGCAGCATTGCACCCATCCCCTGGCCCGGGCGATCCTGAAGGCCGCCCATTATGCCAGGATCGTGGTGCGCGGGGCGGAAGACGCGTTCCACGAGATCGGCCTGGGGGTGCGGGCCGTGGTGGATGGAAGTCTGGTGGAAGTCGGCAGTGTCATGGCCGGCGGCAGCACGGCGGCCTTTCCGGAGCATCTGCAGAAATGCCTGAACCGTTCGATGGCGCGCGGCGTGACGCCGCTGGTGGTGTACCGGGATCAGAGGCCGGTGGGTCTGCTCAACGTCACCGACCAGGTCCGCCCCGTGGCGATTTCGGCGATGCAGCGCTTCAACTGCATCGGTATCGATGAACTGGCCATCTTGTCCGGCGATCATGACCTGGCGGTTCGGCGAGTCGCCGATCAGGTCGGCATCCGCCGTGTCTATGGCCGCCTCAAACCGCAGGATAAAGTGGACGTGATCAAGGAATTTCAATCCAAAAATCTGCCGGTGATGTTCGTCGGCGACGGAATCAACGACGCCCCGGCGCTTGCGGCCGCGCATGTCGGCGTGGCCATGGGGGCCGCAGGCACCGATGTGGCCCTGGAGACGGCCGACATCGCGTTGACGCACGACAATATCGCCAGGCTGCCATGGCTGATCCGCCTGTCGCGGCGGATGCTGTTCATCATCAAAGTCAATATCGTATTCGGCCTGGTGTTCAACGCCGTTGCCGTCGTCGCGGGGGGCATGGGCTGGTTGACCCCGATCGTGGCCGCTGTCGTTCACAATGTGGGCAGCGTCATCGTCGTGTTCGCCTCGGCCAGTCTGGCGATCTTTCCCGACAGTGCAGGGGAGGCATGATTCGGACGGCGGCTCGCGAGGTGCTGCGGAGCCGTGAAAACAAGGCGAAAAGAACGCCGGATATTTGTGGATCATCGATATGGCTGGATTGAAACTGAAAGTTCCTCCGGTGGCGCAAGGCCTCCTGGCATTGATCCTGATCTGGCTCTCGGGCCGTTTCTGGCCGCTCTACCGGATCGAGATCGTTTCCAGGAACGCTGTCTCCCTGGGAATCATCCTGCTGGGGGTGGTGGTGGGCGCAGCAGGAGTGTGCGCATTTATACGTTTGCGCACCACCGTCGATCCCAGATATCCGGACAAAGCGACCCGGCTCGTGGTGGGCGGCGTCTACAAGTATTCGCGCAATCCCATGTACCTGGCCATTCTCCTGGTTCTCGTCGGCGTCACGGTATACCTGGGTGCACTTTCATCTCTTTTAGTCGTCTTCTTGTTCGTCGTCACCATCAATCGTTATCAGATCGTGCCGGAAGAACAATCACTCCTGCGAAAATTCGGAGATGCCTACCGGCAGTATACAGAACGCGTCCGACGCTGGATATGAAGGGTGGCCCGCAAACGGCTGTCATCTGGACTCATCCTCCGGATCGCTTGCGCAACTCCGGGCGGCCCTGGAGATTGCAGGGCAGCAGACCATCTGCGCGAATTGGCCGTATGATCCAGCGTCCGCGTGTGTCGCCGCAGCGGCCGGTGAGCGCCTGGAACACCGGCCGCCGTGGTTCGATCGGCGGATCATCCGAATTTATCGTAGGCGATCATCTCGGGTTCGACGCCCAGGTCGTTGAGCATATCTTCGACCGCGGCGATCATGGGCGGCGGGCCGCACAAATAGTATTCGATTTCGGTGGGGTCCTCGTGTCGCGCCAGGTAGGTGTCGCGGGCCACCTCGTGAATGAAGCCGACCGGTCCCTCCCATCGATCTTCCGGCTGCGGGTCGGACAGCGCCACGCAGTATTTGAAATTGGGAAAGCGTCGCGCCAGTTCACTGAATTCCTCGTCGTAGAACATTTCCTGGCGTGAACGGGCGCCGTACCAGAAGGTGATCCGGCGGGAAGTGTTGAGCGCCAGGAGCTGGTGGCGGATATGGCTGCGCAACGGCGCCATTCCGGCCCCGCCGCCGATGTAGCACATTTCCCGCTCGGTCGCCTTGGCGAAGAAATCGCCGTACGGGCCGCTGACGATGACCCGATCACCCGGTTTGAGATTGAACAGGTAGGAGGAGCCGACGCCGGGCGGAAGGTCTTTGCGGTTGGCCGGGGGCGTGGCGATGCGCACGGTGAAGCGGAGCAGGTCCGATTCGGCGGGCGGATTGGCCAGCGAGTAGGCCCGGTTCACCGGGACAGCGCTTTTCGATTTGAGGGTCAGAAAGCTGAACTGCTTCCAGGCCGCCTTGTAGCGTTCGGCGATGCTGAAATCTCTGTAATCCGCCTCGTATTCAGGGATGTCGAACTGGGCGTAGGCTCCGGCCTCGAAATGCAGCGACTCGCCCGGATCGGGCTTGAGGACCAGTTCCTTGATGAAGGTGGCCACATTGTCGTTTGAAACCACGGTGGCGGCGAACTTGCGGATGCTGAAAATTTCGTCCGGAATGCGGATCGACATGTCCTGCTTGACCTTGACCTGGCAGGCCAGGCGGATTCCGGCCCGGCGCTCCTTGCGGTTGACCAGCGACAGTTCGGTGGGCAGAATATCGCCACCGCCGGAGAGGATTTTACATTTGCACGTTCCGCAGGTTCCCTTGCCGCCGCAGGCGCTCGGCAGGAATATCTGCTGGTCGGACAGCGCACTCAGCAAGGTCTTGCCGCCCTGGGTATTGATGCTCCGCGCCTGATCTTCATTGATCGTGATCCGCTGGCTGCCCTTGGCCGTCAGCTTGGCTTCGAAGAGCAGCAGGACCGCGACCAGGAGGAGGACGACTCCCAGAAAAACGATCGTGCTGATGACGAAGATGTTGGTCATTCGATATCCGTGCGCCGGGTGACCGGTCGTCTTTTCAAGCAAGTGCGCGAGGCGTTCGTTTTCATCGGCACTTCCTAAAGCGTGATTCCCGAAAAGAGCATGAAGGCCATGGCCATCAGGCCGGTGACGATCATGCGGATGCCGAATCCTTCCAGGCCCTCGGGCACGTCGGCGTAGCGCAGGCGGCGCATGATCGTGGCCATGGCCACGA
This sequence comes from Pseudomonadota bacterium, assembly GCA_023435265.1. GTDB lineage: Bacteria > Desulfobacterota > Desulfobacteria > Desulfobacterales > Desulfosarcinaceae > UBA2230. Next base: position 11,157 of record JAEYRZ010000083.1, on the reverse strand, counting down.
TGGCCAGGAGCCAGCCCAGGCCCGAACCGAATCCGTAGACCAGGGTCTGGCTGAAGGTATAGCGGCGTTCGACCATGAACAGCGAAGCGCCCAGGATCGCGCAGTTGACCGTGATCAGCGGCAGAAATACGCCCAGCGCGGTGTAGAGCGCCTGAGAATAGCGATCGATAATCATTTCGACCACCTGGACGATCCCGGCGATGGTGGCGATGAACAGGACCAGGCGCAGGAACGTGAGGTCCACGTCGGGCAGACCGGCCCACCTCAAGGCGCCGGGCGCCAGCAGATATTCGAACAGCAGCCAGTTGATCGGTGCGGTGATGGTCATCACGAAGGTGACGGCCACGCCCAGCCCCAGCGATGTCTGCAGGTTTTTGGACACCGAAAGATAGGAACACATGCCCAGGAAGTAGGCCAGAAGGATGTTGCCCACGAACACCGAATTGACGAAGAGGCTGATCAGATCTTGCATCATTTGCCCTTCAGGAGTGCATGTTCCAGCCACACAAAGAGCCCGATCATGATGAAGGCGCCCGGGGCCAGCACCATCAGGCCGTTGTTCTGATACCCCATCGCGTACCAGGCGTCGGGAATCACCTGAACTCCGAACAGCTTGCCCGAACCCAGCAGCTCGCGGAAGAACGCCACGCCGACCAGAATCGATCCGTAGCCGATCCCATTGGCGATTCCGTCCACGAACGATCGGTACGGCGGATTGCCCATGGCGAACGTTTCGGCGCGCCCCATGACGATGCAGTTGGTGATGATCAGGCCGACAAAGACGGAAAGCTGTTTGCTGATGTCGTACATGAAGGCCCGCAGGAATTCATCCGCGAGAATGACCAGCGTGGCGATCACCGCCACCTCGACAATGATGCGGATATTGCGCGGGATCTGATGCCGCAGCAGCGATATGGAAAGGTTGGAAAAAGCCACTACGAGGGTCAGGGCCAGGCTCATCACCAGGGCGGTGCGGAGTTGGACCGTAACAGCCAGCGCCGAACAGATGCCCAGGATTTGTTTGGAAATCGGGTTGGATTGCCACAGCGCCTCGGAAACGGCCCGGTACGATATGCTCTTGGTTACAAAGGCCAGCATCTGTTATCTCCTCAAGTCCGCCCGGCCGATCCGGGCGGCGCGCTCAAGGCGCCTTTCCGCCGGTCTCGTTGCGGCGGAACGCTGCCGAAACCGGTTCGTATTGCTTGAGCACCTCGGCCATCCCGGAGCTCAGAAACTGGCCGGTCAACGTGGCCCCGCTGATCCCGTCGACGTAGTTGGCCTGCTTTTCGGGCGGGACGGCCTTTTCGGCAGCGCCCTTGGCGATTCCCACGGAAACGAATCGGCCCTGCGCATCGGTGATCTTCTTGCCCTCGAATTGCTGCCTGAACCAGGGCGCTTCGATTTCGCCGCCCAGTCCGGGCGTTTCGGCATGCTGGAATACCGTGAACCCGCGTACGGTGCTGCCGTCATCCTCGATGGCCATGTACGCGTCGATCCTTCCCCACAGCCCGCGTGACTGGATGGGTACGGCATAGGCGCGGATCGCATCGTTCTGGAGGTATAGATATAGCGGCAGATCTCCGGGTGCGCGCTGCGTTTCGGAAACCAGTTTTCCGCTGCGGTCGGCCCAGGCCATGCGGATGTTTTCGTTGTAGAGGCGCACGATCTCTTCCTGGCTGAGATCCTGCGCCCCGTTCACAATGTTGAACGCCGTGAGGATATTGCGTTGGCGGTCGGCGGCGATGTTGCGTTGCTGGAGCGGTTTGAGGCCGGTGCTGGCGGCCGTGAGCAGCAGGCTGCATACCACGCACAAGATGACGGCGAACAGGATCGATTTCAGGTAACCGGGCATAGGCGCGCTCCCGCTCAGGTATTGCGAATGCGTCGTCCGAGCCGGACGCGCACCCCGATATGATCCATAAACGGCGCAAAAGCGTTCATGAACAGGATCGCCAGCATGACGCCTTCCGGAAACGCCGGGTTGAACACCCGGATCAATACGGTCAGGGCGCCGATCAGAAACCCGTAGACCCAGCGCGCGCCATGGGTATGCGGTGCCGAAACAGGGTCGGTGGTCATGAATGCGAAGCCGAAGGCGGTTCCGCCGATCAGCAGGTGGTACCACGGGCTCAGCGCAAGGTAGGGCATCGAATCGGGACCGGCAAGCAGGTTCAGAAGGTAGCCCATGGCCAGCACCCCCAGAATGTCGCCGATGATGATGCGGTAGCTGGCCACGCCCAGGATGATCAAGGCGGCCGCACCGATGAGGCAGAGCAGGGTTGACGAGGCGCCGATGCTGTCCGGGTACAAGCCCACGAAGAGCGTCCAGAAATCATAGCCCGCCTGGTTCAATGCGCCTGTGACCGCACCGTCCTGCGTCGCGGCCGCCACTGCCAGAGGGGTCGCCGCCGTCACCGCATCCACGCTTCGGGCGCCTTCGGCCGCCACGGCAGTCCACACGGGGTCGCCGGACATCTGCGCCGGGAAGGCGAAAAAGAGGAAGGCCCGGCCGGTCAGGGCGGGGTTGAGGAAGTTACGTCCGGTGCCGCCGAAAATTTCCTTTCCGATCACCACACCGAAGGAGATCCCCAGCGCCGCCTGCCACCATGGCGTGGTGGGCGGGAGGATCAAGGGGAAAAGAATGGAGGTGACGAAAACCCCTTCGCTGATGGGATGCCGGCGCACCACCGAGAAGACGATTTCCCAGCCGAACCCGAAGAGGTAGGAGATGATCACGAGGGGCATGACCGTTTTGAAACCGAACCAGCTCATGGCCAGCGGATCCGGCGGCCGTCCGGCGGCTTTGAACGCCTGCAGACCGACGTTGTACATGCCGAACAGCAGACACGGCACGACGGCAAGGATCACCAGCATCATGAAGCGCTGGACATTGAGGTTGTCACGTGGATGGGGCGCAATGCGGGTTACCTCGGGGCTGCCGAAGAAAACCCGCTCCATGGCCTCGTAAAAGGGTTCCAAAGCCGCCCAACGGCCCTCGGGTTCGAAATGCCTGCGCTGACGCACGAAAAACAAACGGATGAGGTTCATCTTCGCTGCCGTTATTGAGTTGCCCCGCCCACTTCCATGGCATAGGCGGCTTTGGCGGCCTTTAGCGTTGCGGCCAGTTCAATTTTGGAAGGGCATACAAAGGAGCATAAGCCGCATTCCACACAGTCGAGCAGACCATGTTCCAGGTATTCTTCCACCTCTTCAACGAGGATGGCCTTGTAGGTCATGTGCACCAGGATATCGACCGGGCAGATTTCAGCGCAGTGCAGGCAGGCGATGCAGGCCCGCTCGGAGCCGTGGAGATTGCAGTCGTAGGCCAGCGGCCCGCGGTTGAGCGCCGAGAGGAACGTTCGCGAATAGCTGGGCTTGTTCCAGCCCGGCCGGAAAAGAGCCAGGAACTCGGCTGCGCCGCCTTCGGGGAGCATGGAAAGCGAGGTTTCGGAATACCCAAGATACCCCTCGGGGGAACTGTCGTATCCGCGCATCAGCCCACCCACCACCCAGCGTGCGTCCGCGGCGGCCGTCTCCAAAGGCGCGATGTGCAAAAGGGGCGATCCGAGCCGTGTTCTGACGTGACGGCGTGCGCCTGCGGCCGGGCCGCCGACTGCGACCACGCGCTCGGTCGGGAATCGGCCTTGTGACAGAAGGCGGGCCAGGAGCAGAAGGTCCTGCCCTTCGATGTACCAGGCGTGGTTCTCGGTCGGTGATTTTTTGATGTGATACAGCAGCGTGCCGGGATCAGATGCCGGATAACCGCCCTCGACCACATGGGTCAGCGCGGGCCCGGCAATCGCCTGCACGGCCGGATTGTCTTGCCTGCAAAATACGACGATACGCGTGCACAACCTTTTCAGGACGCTCAACCCATACTGCAGCAGCGCCTCATTCTCTTGAAGGTAAACGGACGGCAGTGCCTGAAACGGTTCGTCGGCCGCGAGGCCCACCATGATCAGGGGTGGTTCGGACTGCGGCCGGGGCAGGTTGCGGAAGGGAAGCTCTCTGAAAACCCACCAGCCGCCGCCTTTGAGGATACGCTCGATCAGTTGGCGCCGGCTGATGCGCTCGAGTTCCCTCCCAGGCAGCGGTTCGAATTCGATTCGCGGCTCCTCGCGCCGGTCGCGGACGATCACGATGGACTGGAGGATCCGCCGCGGACCGTATTGGATTTTCTCGACCGTACCGCCGGCGGGAGAAAGAAACTGGATTTCGGAATCGCGCTTGTCTTCGCAGAGCGGGGAACCGATGCGGACCGAATCGCCCTCAGCCACACGAAGCCGCGGTTTGAGAAAGGGGATCCGCTCCGGCAGGAATGCAAGGCGGTCGGGATTTCCAAGGGTTTCGATCTCTCCGGTGGGCGCTGCATCGATGCGGAACCGATATCCTTGGCTGATTTTGACAGAGTGCATATCATTAACGGTAATTGGGGGTTATGCATCCAGAGCGGCTTTTCCAAGTGACGGCATTATATGCATCCTTCTTTTAGGGTCAATGAAGCCGTGGAGCCGCCACCGCCATTTTTCCAGGTTTATTTCAGTTCCTGCACCGCAGAACCATATGCCGATCATAGCGCGCCTTGACATTGAGACTGAACCACCCAAAATTACGGTACCAGAAAGGACGCCGGGGCGGACGAAATCAAAGCTGCCAGGAAATGCAAGTGTGACCATTGCGGCAACGAGGCCGAAATGGTGGCGAGCTGTTCCCTGCAGGCGCATGATCGGAATCGAGCCATCCGGTCCGCGTCGCCCGGCGCGTAAAGGATACGGGGGCTGCAGTCATTGCGGCAATGAGGCTGAAATGTGGATCGATCTTTAGACAAGGGCCGCTGTGCGACAGAGACAGGCCCTGAAGGAGATGAGGCATGGAAGAATGCAAACCTGTTCTAAACACCGGCCTGCGCGGCGTCACCGTTGCCAGCACCAAGGTGAGCAATGTGATCGGGGATCAGGGGAAACTGATCTACCGCGGCTATCTGGTCAAGGACCTGGCGCAGAAGGCCAGCTTCGAGGAGATCATCCATCTTTTGTTGTTCGAAAGGCTTCCCAGCGCCCCTGAACTGGAAAAATTGAAACGGATGCTGCGGGAGGAACGGGCGATCGCGCCCGGAATCATCGCGGCCTTGAAAACGCAGCCTTCCGCTGCCCTGCCCATGGATATTCTGCAAGCCGCGGTTTCCCTTCTGGCCGGTAATGATCCCGATGTCGGTAAAGCTGCATCGCGCGACGCGACCCTGCGCATGGGCCTGCGCCTGATTGCGCGGCTCCCGACCGTTCTGGCGGCCTGGGAATCGATCCGCAACGGCCGCGAACCGGTCGCCCCGGACCCCGAACTGGATCATGCCGCCAATTTCCTTTACATGCTTTTCGGAAACCGGCCCGATCCGGAAATCATCCATTTCATGGATGCCGCACTGGTGCTGCATGCGGAGCACTCGTTCAACGCATCCACGTTTGCGGCCCGCGAGGTCGCCTCTACACGCGCCCACCTGTATGCCGCGGTTTCGGCGGCCGTGGGATCGCTCTCCGGCGAACTGCATGGCGGGGCCAACGTTCAGGTCATGCGCATGCTGCTGGAAATTCGACACCCGGACCGCGTCGACGAATATGTCAACCAGGTCCTGGACGGCGGCCGCAAGCTGATGGGTCTGGGGCATGCCGTTTACAAGACGGACGATCCCCGTGCGCATATCCTGGCCCCCATGTCCAAGCGCGTGGGGGAAAAGGCCGGCGACACGAAATGGTACGAAATATCCAAGATACTGGAGGTCAAGGGCAAGCAGGCGTTCAAGGAACGCAAGGGTACGGACATTTATGTGAATGTTGACTTCTACAGCGCATCGCTCTACTACAGCATGGGAATACCGGTTGACCTCTTTTCACCGGTGTTCGCAATTTCACGTGTCGCAGGATGGGTTGCCCATGTACTGGAAGAGCAGTTCGCCGAGGCTGCGCCCAAACCGATGCTGTACCGCCCCGAATCCAAGTATATCGGGGACTACTGCGGTCCGGAAGAGTGCGCCTTCGTCCCGATGGAGCAGCGATGAACGTCCTGCAGTGCCGACCGTCCGGGTACTGCGCTGCGACCCTGGCGGGCGGAGCATCGAGGACGACCGAGGATTGTGAATCCTTCCGAGAAAATGCGCATGACACGCCAGCGGCAGATGATCCTGGAGGAGCTGCGCCGGCATAACACCCATCCGACCGCGGACACGCTGTACGAGCGGGTGCGGCAGCTGCTGCCCCGCATCAGCCTGGGAACCGTTTACCGCAATCTGGAAATCTTAACGGCGCTGGGGGAAATCCAGACGCTCGATTTGAGCGGCACCCAGAAACGCTTCGATGGCAATCCGAACAAGCACTATCATATCCGCTGCATGCACTGCGGGCGCGTGGACGATGCGCCCATCGCGCCCTTGAACCAACTGGAAGACGAACTTTACGGCGCCACGGTCTATACCATCATGGGCCATCGACTCGAGTTCACGGGGTTATGCCCCGAGTGCTCACGCAATGACGAAATCCGTGAGGCGGCGGGCAAGAGCTTCCCGCCCTGAATGACCGCAATGGTGCAGTCCGCGCGTCAGGCGGCCAGCTCCGCCTGCAGCCACTCCTTGACAGATCCCTCGATGGCATAGACACCCTTGTTGCGGCCGTTCTCTTCCCAGAATTTATGCCGCAGCGCTTCAGGCATTTCAATGGCGGCCAGCTCGCATGCTTCTTCCGAATTTCGCCGGATCAGGTAGATCATGGGCGGTTCTTTCCAGGTACTGACAATGAAATAATGGCTTTCATCGTTTTTTGATCGGATCACATAGTTGCAGCGCGCCCAGTTATTCCCCCATTCCAGGTAGAGGCGCACCGCCTCTTCCGGCGTCATTTCCCAATCGATGGCGTTGAGCAGCGCCGTGTCGTTTTTGATATGCTCCAAGGGTGTCATCAGGCACCTCCTTTTAAAGTTCGATGTGTTCGGCATTGCAAACCATGTGCCTTATGCGGATGGAGGCGTTTCGAGGATCAGCTGTCGGGGCGGTGGAAATCGATCTTCGCCGGACTGCCGCGGGTGGTGCTTGTTTCACGCGGTCCGGTGTGCTAAAAGAGGTGCACGCCATTCGAATCGATTCTTCTTCGCTGCGCCTCCAACCTGCTGCGCCTCCAACTTTCCGACTCCCGAAAAATGTCCGGCGATCCAATATGAGACACAAGTGTATCGAGTACAATTGCATGAGATGGTTACCCCGACCCGGGTGCGCACCGCTTTCGGCCGACTGGTGGCGCGGATTCGGCGGGGGGAGGGGCAGAGCTCGGCTGGCACACTTCGTGGATAAGTTCCCCGGTAAGACCCTCTAAGGAGAATCCTTGTTTGAAACCCTGCGACCGAAACATCTTGCGGACCATCGCGTTGACCCGGGAGATGATCCGCCTGGCCGATCAGGGCGACGCGGAGCGGGAGGATATCGGCTGCGGTGTGCTGTACGGCATTCTCCGCGACTCCGCTTATAAACTGCGGCATCTTGCGCAGGAGGAAAGACGGCGGCATCGGCCTGAAAGGCTGTGTCCGCCAAAGTGCCCGCGACCGTCCGGCAGCGCAAAATCATCCGCGACTTCCATCAACGACTCAGAAAAGGAGAATCACCTGTGACTCAGTTGAAAGGCAGCATTACCGAAAAGAATTTGTTGGCGTCCTTTGCCGGAGAATCTCAGGCCCGCAACCGGTACAACTACTTCGCTGGCAAGGCGCGCAAAGAGGGGTTCGTACAGATCGCGGATATTTTCGAGGAAACGGCAAATCAGGAAAAGGAGCATGCCAAACGCTTCTTCAGCTTTCTGGAAGGCGGCGATATCCAAGTGGTGGCCGCGTTTCCGGCCGGTGTCATCGGCAGCACCCTGGACAACCTCAAGGCTTCGGCGGACGGTGAAAAGCACGAGCACGTCGAAATGTATCCCCGCTTCGCCCGAACGGCCCGGGAAGAAGGCTTCGGCGCGATCGCCATGGTTTGGGAAGCCATCAGCGTGGCCGAAAAGCAACATGAAAAGCGGTACCGCGACCTGGCGGCCAACCTTTCGGCCGGCCGTGTTTTCAAGCGCGAGCAGCCCGTCGTCTGGCGTTGCCGCAACTGCGGATATCTGCATACCGCCGATGAAGCGCCTTCGATGTGCCCGGCCTGCGCCCATCCCCAGGCGCACTTCGAGCTTCTCGGCGAAAATTGGTAACCTTTAATCAGGAGGAAGAAAAGATGACCCAACGCTCCGAAGTGTACAAATGCGATTTGTGCGGCAACATCGTCGAAGTCCTGCATGCCGGGCCCGGACAGCTGGTTTGCTGCGGGCAGCCAATGAAGTGTCTCAAGGAAAATACAGTCGATGCGGCCAAGGAAAAGCATGTGCCGGTCATTGAAAAGGTCGCGGGTGGGATCAAGGTCAAGGTCGGCGGTGTGCCGCATCCCATGGAAGAAAAGCACTATATCGAATGGATCGAGGTGATCGCGGACGGTCAGGTCTACCGGCAGTTTTTGAAGCCGGGACAGCCCGCCGAGGCGGTGTTCCCGGTGACGGCGGCATCCGTCACGGCCCGCGAATACTGTAACCTGCACGGGCACTGGAAATCGTCCTGATTGTACCATTCAGCCTTGTCCCTTGAAGAGGAGATTACATATGGCGCATTGGAAATGCGGCGGCTGCGGCTATGAATTCGAAGCCCAGCAACCGCCCGAAACCTGTCCTTCATGCAAGCAGAAATGCGAATTCCTGGACAACAGCTGCTATACTCCCGACTGCGTTCAAACCGGAAAAGATCCGCGCATCAAGTAAACACGAGACCTTCAACGGCCGCCCCCGGGCGGCCCGGACGATATCAGGAGGATGATATGACCACGCCACAACACTGTCCCGGTTTCGAAAGCCACAAACACCTGAAGTCGTTTGTCTGCAAATGCCCGCAGTGCGGGGCGGACAACGAGATTTTTTCGGATGAATTCTCCAAATCGCGCAAGTGCGAGGCGTGCGGCAAGCCCATTGATTTCAGCCAGTGCACGCTGGACGGCAGCGCCTGACGGCAAGGAAGAATCGTTCGGCCGAAAAATGTGCTCCGGCGGAACCGGTGTGACGCCGGAATGGTTCACTATCCCCTTTTTCGAGGAGTAAACCATGGATCCTGTTTTTTTGTCGCGGCTGCAATTCGCCGCCGCGACCATGTTTCACTTCCTCTTCGTCCCCCTGACCCTGGGTCTGTCCATTCTGGTGGCCTGGATGGAAACCCGCTACGTGCGGACGGGAGACGAGACCTACCTGCGCATGACGAAATTCTGGGGCAAGCTTTTTCTGATCAATTTCGCGCTCGGCGTGGTCACCGGGATCACCTTGGAATTCCAGTTCGGCACCAACTGGTCCCGCTACTCGGCCTTTGTCGGCGATATTTTCGGTTCGCTGCTGGCCATCGAGGCTTCGGTGGCCTTCTTTCTCGAATCGATCCTGATCGGCGTCTGGATCTTCGGCTGGCGCAGGCTGTCGCCCAAGGCCCACGCGGCGGTGATGTGGCTGGTGGCCGGCGCCGGCAATATCTCCGCCCTTTGGATCCTGATCGCCAACGGCTGGATGCAGCAGCCGGTGGGCTATGTCCTGCGCAACGGTCGGGCCGAACTCAACGACTTCGCCGCAGTGGTATTCAACAAATTCGCCATCCTGGAGTTTCTGCACACGGTTCCCGCGGCTTTCGTTTTGAGCGCTTTCTTCGTCATGGGGATCAGCGCGTACCACCTGTTGAAGCATCAGCATGCGGAATTCTTCACCCGCTCATTCCGCATGGCGCTCATTTTCGGATTGATCAGTTCGATCTGGGTGGTGTTGGAGGGCGATCGGCATGCCATCCACGTGACCCAGGTTCAGCCCGCCAAATTGGCCGCCATGGAGGCCCACTGGGAGACCACGCGCCAGGCTCCCATGGTCCTGCTGGCCGTTCCGGATGAAAAGAACGAGCGCAACGCACTGGAGATCGGCCGGGTGCCGGGCGTGCTCAGTTTCCTGGGTTATCACGATGTGAACGCCGAAGTGAAGGGCCTCAGGGATTTCCCGCGCGACGAGCGACCTCCGGTTCTGTTGACCTTCCTGTCGTTCCGCGTGATGGTGGTCCTGGGCACGTTGTTCCCCCTGCTGACGCTCATCGGATGGTTTCTGCGGAACCGCCTGATGGAACAGCGCTGGTACCTTGCGATCATGGTGGCCGCGGTTCCACTGCCCTATATCGCCATCCAGGCAGGCTGGGTGCTGGCCGAAGTCGGGCGGCAACCCTGGATCGTTTACGGCCTGATGCGCACCTCCGACGCAGTATCGCCGGTCAGCGGCGGAATGGTGTTTACCTCCCTGGCGGCTTTCATCCTGTTCTACGGTCTGCTGGGGCTGACCGGTTTCTACCTGATCGCCCGTAATGCGGTCGCCGGTCCGGCAATCCCGGCACCTGCACCGGTGCGCATCAAACAAACTTCGCTGGGGGGGGAGGCATGATTCTGCAATCGGTCTGGTTTTTTCTGTGGGGCCTTTTATGGGCGGTTTTTTTCATCACCGACGGTTTCGACCTCGGCCTCGGCACCCTCTATCCTTTTCTGGGCAGGAGCGAGGCGGACCGGCAGGTCATGATTCATTCCATGGGCCCGCTCTGGGACGGCAACGAGGTGTGGCTGATCACGGCCGGCGGCGTGACCTTCGCCGCCTTCCCGCTGGTGTACGCCACGCTGTTCTCATCCCTGTACGCGGCCCTGATGCTGATTCTTTTCGCCCTGATCCTGCGCGGCGTCTCATTCGAGTTTCGAGGCAAAGTGGATCATCCCCTGTGGCGCAGACTCTGGGACGGTTGCCTTTTTATCGGCAGCGCGCTGCCGGCTCTGTTGTTCGGCGTCGCCTTCGCCAATATTTTCAAGGGCCTGCCGCTGGATGAAAACCATCTGTTCCAGGGGACCCTTCTGACCCTGCTGAACCCTTACGGCCTGATGGGCGGCGTGTTGTTCATGTTGTTTTTTCTGATGCACGGGGCGCTCTGGCTGGCGGCCAAAAGCGTGGGGGAGATCCATCGTCGTGCCGTGATCACGGCCCGCCGGCTGTGGCCCCTGGAACTCGCGGCGGCGGTCGCTTTTTTGGGATTCAGCGCGCAGACCACCCC
>JAEYRZ010000042.1 GCA_023435265.1 Pseudomonadota bacterium | reverse complement strand
GCACACCTGAACCGTGCCCATCGAACCGAACTGGAACTTTCCAGATAACCGCGAAACGGAATGGTGTGAATCGAACAACGAAGGCGGAACTCAACACCGCACGATCTTGTCGGCACCGATTCTCTGCATGGCCGCGCATTGCATCCAAATCGAATATCTTAAGCCGCACAATCTTGTTGGCTCATCATCATCAGCCCCTTCATCTATTGCAGGGATGATGGCTGCAAGCGATCCGGTCGATGGCCGATGCTGAGTATTTCGGGTTATCCTTTGCCGTATATCAATGCAGCCGGACGTGTCTCTTGAGCGTTCCGCGATGCGGCGGCTCATGCCGGGCCGCATGTCCCCGTTCGACCCTCCATGGCTGGATTGCTTCACGGTGCGCTTGCTTTATGATTAAACATGGTTCCAAAGCTCCGTGTCATCGTACTCGTTTTCTGGGCGGTATTCCTTTTGCCTGCCATCCTTGCGGCCCAGCAGGCCTTCACGGCCAAGGTGATCGGGGTGTTCGACGGTGATACGATCATGGTCCTGAAGGGACCATCCCAGGTCAGAATACGGCTCCACGGCATCGACGCTCCCGAAAAAGGCCAGGCCTTCGGGAACAAAGCCAGGCAGTTCACCGCAAATCTGGTTTCCGGAAAAACGGTCCTGGTGAAACCGACAGACACCGACCGGCACGGCCGGACCGTAGCCTGGGTTTTCGTGGATGGCCGAAATGCGAATGAAGCGATCATCCGCGCGGGCCTGGCCTGGCACTTTAAAAAGTACAGCTCTGATGCGAACCTGGCCCATGCCGAGGCTGAGGCGAGGGACCAAAAAGCCGGTTTGTGGCGCGATCCCAGTGCGATGGCGCCCTGGGCATATCGGCAGCTTCAGAATGCCTCGGCGAATCCGGGCAAAAAAGAAAATGTGCGCACCGAGTACCACGGAAACGTCAAAAGCAAAGTGTACCATCAACCCGGGTGCGAGCATTACAACTGCAGGAACTGCACGGCTGTGTTCGGATCAAAGAGTGAGGCGGAAGCAGCAGGGTTTCGGCCGTGCCGCAGATGCAGGCCGTGATAAGGCCTTTTTCCAAAAGGCGGGTCAGAAATTCTTATCTGCTTTTCGCAATGCCGATAGAAGATGTCACACAAGCAGCAGGTCAAAAACTGCGGCGCATGTCCATGGATCCGATCACATTCTCAAAGATTCAACCTGGCAGGCTGTTGAAAGACTTCGCCTCAAAGCGTGATGCCGAGTTGCGCAGCTTTCAAAAATGCTCCACATACTGCGTGGATGCTGCGCTTTCCGAAAGCCGCGCTGCAGCAAAAGGAAAGTTCGCATGAAGGCAAAAGAAGCACGCGTGCGCCTGCACCGCCTGCTGCACGTGATCTCGCGGCCGGCCCGACGCGGAGCCACTCCTGAAGGTCTGGTCGTTTACCCGTACCGCGGCTACGGCTCGCGACGGGAGATTTTCCTGATGGGGAGAGTGCTCAGGCAAGCACCGCGGCCGGATGTTTCCGGCGGTACTTTCGGCGATGACCTTAAAGATCTCGCCCGGCGCATGTTCCAGCGAGGGGTGGCCGGGGTGAGGCTCGCCGCTTCGCTGAACGGCGAGCAGCGGGTGACCAGCGACCGCGACGGGTACTTCCGTTTTCATATGCGCTTGGCGCAGCCCGCTTTCGATGCCCCCTCGCCCTGGCAGACGCTTCCCATCCACCTCGCGCAGACCGGAGCGACGCCCCCGGCTGCTCACGGCCGGATCCTGGTTTCACCACACCAGGCGAAACGCATGATCATCAGCGACATCGATGATACGGTCATCTTCACCGGCGTTGCGGACAAGCTGATGATGCTGGTCCGCCTGTTCACGCAAGGCGCTCAGAGCCGGGTGGCTTTTCCGGGCACTGCGGCCTTGTACCGAGCTCTGCACCACGGCTGGTCGGGTACTGAAATGAACCCCATGCTCTATGTTTCGAGGGCGCCTTGGGGGCTGTACGAGGTGCTGGATGAATTTTTCAACCTGCACGGAATTCCCATCGGACCGGTCCTTTTCCTGCGCGAGTGGGGTCTGAGTGCACACCGGCCTTTTCCAAGGCGCTCCAAGGGCCACAAAATCGCCCTGATCCGCAGAATGATGGACATCTGCAGCGATTTGCCCTGCGTTCTGATCGGCGACAGCGGCCAGCACGACCCGGAGATCTATGCCCGGCTGGTGAGGGAATACCCCGGCCGCGTCCGGGGCGTGTATATCCGCAATGTCGGTGCTTCCGATGAACGCTTCGCCTCGATCGAGAGCCTGGCCAAAGAGGTGGCGGGCCAGGGCAGCAGTCTATTCCTGGCGGCCGACGCTTTTGCGATGGCTGGACACATGGCCCGCCAGGGCCTGATCTCGAAAAAAGCTTTGGCGGAAGTACTGGCCGAACGGGTTCAGCAGACCGATGGCAGCCCGCTCCGGCCTACCCGCAAGGTGGCAGGCACCGATCCGCAGCAGACCCGCGCGGCCGTGCAGGCAGGCCGGCTGAAAAAAGAGGTCGAAGAAGGGCGCGGACGGGGCGGCCGGGCACCCAATGTAGAGGTGCAGAGCGGTTCCGGCCGCAGATAACGGGTGGGCCTCATGTGCAAACTGTACCGTTGAAAGCTGAGCGCGCGGCTTGACAGGGCGGGGCTCCGCCTCCTATGGTGCTGCCGCTGTGTTTTGCAATTGCGGTTACCTGAAATTCTCAAGTACATTGCCTTGCGCACCGGTGTGCCGGGGTATCCGGGCACAAGGACACGCCATAACGGTTTGAAGTGCCGCTAAGGCTTGCTGCGCCGCGTCCCGCAAACTCGCTGCGCTCAGACAGTGCGGGACGCTTTGGCTTCGCTGCGCCAAGCGGCACTAAAACCGATGGCTGACGTCCTTGCACCCGAATACCCCGGCACACCTGAACCGTACCACAAACCAAACTGGAGATTTCCAGATAAGCGAATTGGCAATTGACACCTGCTCGGAGAAATATGGCTTCCACGCCACCGCCGCCGCTGGGGGTCGCCTGGCTGATCTGGGGTTTGGGCGCCCTGCTGTATTTGATCGGTTTTTTCCAGCGCATCGCTCCGGCGGTGCTCACCAGCGAACTGATGCGCGATTTCAACATCGGCGCTGCTGCCCTGGGGCAGCTTTCGGCATTTTACTTCTACAGCTACGTGGCCATGCAGATCCCGACCGGCATCCTCGCCGACCGCTGGGGGCCGCGCCGCCTGCTCAGCAGCGGGGCGCTGGTGGCCGGCGCCGGTTCAGCGGTCTTTGCACTGGCTCCCGGTATTCTGGGCGCCAACTTCGGCCGCCTGCTCATCGGCGGGTCCGTGGCCGTAGCCTTCATCGGATTGCTCAAAATCGCCAACCACTGGTTCGCGCCCCGCTTTTACGCCATGAGCTCCGGCCTTGCGCTCTTTTGCGGCCTGCTGGGCGCAATTTTCGCCGGCCCCCCCCTGCGCATTCTGGTCAACCATTTCAGCTGGCGCAGCATCATGCTGCTCTCGGCGGGCTGCACACTGGCGCTCGGCGCGGTCATCTGGCGGGTCGTGCGCGACCATCCGCACGAAAAAGGATATGCCGACCTGGTCTCCCGCGCGCCGGCAGCGGACACGGGTCCGCGCGCCGGGATTCTGGCCGACATCCGCAGCGTGCTCGGCTACCGCAACACCCTTCTGCTGAGCGGCATTTCAGGCGGCATGGTCGGCTGCATCCTGACCTTCGGCGGTTTATGGGGCGTGCCCTACCTGACCACCCACTACGGCATGCCGACCGCCCGCGCCGCGGCCCTCACCTCCGCCCTGCTGCTGGCCTGGGGCATCGGCGGTCCGTGTTTCGGCTGGCTTTCCGACCGCCTGGGACGGCGCAAACCGCTGTACATCCTGGGGGCGGTGATAGCCCTGAGCGGTTGGAGCGTCATCGTCTTCTTCCCGGGATTGCCGCAAAGCGCCCTGACCGTACTGCTGCTGCTCACCGGCCTGAGCTCCGGCGCCATGACGGTAAGCTTCGCCTTTGCCAAGGAGTCGGTACCCGGCAGACTGGCCGGGACAGCGTCGGGAGTGGTCAACATGGGCACCATGATGGGCCCCATGTTGCTTCAACCGGCCATCGGCTGGGTGCTGGACCATCGCTGGGAGGGTGCCTTGGCCGACGGAGTGCGGCTCTACAGCGCCCGGGCCTATCAGACCGGCTTCAGCCTGATCATTGCCAGCGGCGCACTGGCCCTTGTGCTGCTCATCTTTACCCGCGAAACACGCTGCCGCCAGATCGCATAGCGGCGGCGGCACCCATGCAGCGCGGGATGTTCGAATCAGATGGCCCGGAAGCAAGCTTCTGGCAAAAGTTAAAACCCATAGAAGTTCCTTCCGAAGGCGCCCAGGTACCACTCAGCCGACCCCGTAGACAGGACACAGGCTCTTGGAGAAAGACGAGCAGGGCATGACCAGCCTTTTCACCGTAAGCATTGGCTGCGCTCGGGGCGGCGATCCTGATAGTGGCTCCTGCAAATAGGTGGGACGTTTGATTCCGACCATACAACAAACACCATTGGTTAACCTGCGACTGTAGATCAGGGCCGGTTTTAAATTAATGATTTACCCCATTGCCTGCCACGCTGCACGGCGCCATGGTTTGTTAATCTGGCAGCGAGTTCCGCTCAAATCCGTCGAGGGCTGGCTGAGTTTTGTCCAACGCCATCAAGATTACTTAAGCGATCGTATACATCGTCCTTCCTAAACTTCAGTGAGAGAAATCCGGAAGAATTGAGGTCTGCCGTTTGAGAGAATATACCCTCTTCGCGGCCAAAGCTGGTGTGACGCTTCATCGAAGCTGCATGCCTGACCCTGAAAAAAGCTGTAAGCGGAGAAAGCTTAAGAACCTTCAAATGCAATCAGGCAAAGGAGAATAGAGTATGAAACCCATCTTGAAAGCATTTGCGTCCTTGTTTTCCGTTTCCGTTTTGTTAACGATGGCAGCAGTACCGGCCGGCGCACAGTCGGCGGAGAAAAAGCCCAACATCCTCGTCATCTGGGGTGACGATATTGGCGTCTGGAACATCAGTCATAACAACGGCGGCATGATGGGCTACATGACCCCCAACATTGACCGGATCGCAAAGGAAGGCGTGTCCTTCACCGATTACTACGGCCAGCAGTCCTGCACCGCCGGGCGCGCCGCTTTCGTGGGCGGCAACGTCCCGGTCCGCACCGGGATGACCAAGGTCGGGCTGCCGGGCGCCAAGGAAGGCTGGCAGAAGACCGATGTCACCATCGCCGCCGTGATGAAGGGCATGGGCTACGCCACCGGCCAGTTCGGCAAGAACCACTTCGGGGACCGCGACGAGCACCTGCCCACAAATCACGGCTTCGACGAATTCATGGGCAACCTCTACCACCTCAACGCCGAGGAGGAGCCGGAGAACCGCGATTATCCGAAGAATCCCGAGTTCCGGAAGAAATTCGGCCCGCGCGGCGTGATCAAGTCTTTCGCTGACGGCAGGATCGAGGACACGGGTCCATTGACGAAGAAGCGCATGGAGACCATCGACGATGAAACCGTTGCCGCCGCCAAGGACTTCATCCAGCGGCAGCACAAAGCTGGAAAGCCCTGGTTCACGTGGTGGAACGGCACGCGTATGCACTTCCGTACCCACGTGAAAGAAGAGCATATCGGGATCTCCGGGCCGAGCGGGGATCAGTACCAGGACGGCATGGTCGAGCATGACATGCAAGTCGGACAGTTGCTAAAGCTCATCGATGATTTGGGCATTGCGGAGAACACTCTCGTTTTTTACTCGACCGACAACGGCGTGCATTTCAACACCTGGCCCGATGCCGGCAACACGCCGTTTCGCAGCGAAAAGAACTCCAACTGGGAGGGCGCCTACCGCGTACCGGCCTTCGTGCGCTGGCCCGGCAAGTTCCCGGCGGGGGTAACCTTGAACGGCATCGTCTCCCACGAGGACTGGCTGCCGACCTTCGCCGCAGCCGCCGGGGATTTGGACATAAAGGGCAAGCTGGCCAAGGGGACGCAGCTCATCGGCCGGGTCTACCGGAACTACATCGACGGTCACAACCTGTTGGACTACCTGACCGGCACCGTCAAGGAGTCGCCCCGCAAGGAGTTCATCTATGTCAACGACGACGGGCAGGTGGTCGCCATGCGCTATGATGCCTGGAAGGCGGTGTTCCTCGAAAACCGCGGCCAAGGGTTCGGCGTGTGGCGCGAGCCGTTCACCGAACTGCGCGTCCCCTTGCTTTTCAACCTGCGGCGCGACCCGTTCGAGAAGGCCCAGCACAGCTCCAATACATACAACGACTGGTTCCTCGAACGCGTCTTCGTGTTGGTACCCCTGCAGCAGATGGCCGGCAAGTTTCTCATGACCATGAGAGAGTATCCGCCAAGCCAGACGCCGGGGTCTTTCAACTTGGAGAAGATCCAGAAGCAGATCGAATCTGGGATGGGCGGCTGATACCCTGCAGAGAAATGATCTTGCGCAAGAAGAGTGGGGGCGCCTGCGGGCATGCCGTGCCGTTCAGATGAAGGAGACTTTGGTTACACAGAGATCGCGTCAGGATGACTCTTCCCCCCAGATAGACCGTCGATCTTGGGTATGAAAGGAAAAGAAATGAAACGCTTTATTCTGGCGCTGGTTGTCCTGAGCCTCGGATTTGGGGGGCCGGCATCTTCAGCCGCCGCCGACCCTCTGCCGTCCTGGAGCGACGGCACAGCCAAACAGTCCATACTTGCCTTCGTGGAAAAGGTGACGACGACTGGTTCCCCCGACTTCGTGCCGCCCGCCGAGCGCATCGCGACCTTCGACAACGACGGCGCGCTCTGGGCCGAGCAGCCGATGTATTTTCAACTGGCATTCGCTCTGGATCGCGTCAAGGCGCTTGCGCCCAAGCACCCGGAGTGGAAGGGCAAGGAACCCTTTGCCTCGTTGCTCAAGGGCGATGTGAAGGCTGCCCTCGCGGGCGGCGACAAGGCCATCCTTGAGATCGTCATGGCCACGCACGCGGGCATGACGACGGAGGAGTTCGAGCAAACCGTAAAGGACTGGCTTGGGTCCGCAAAGCATCCGAAGACCGGACGGCTTTACACGGAGATGGTGTATCAGCCGATGCTCGAACTGCTAAGCTATCTTCGGTCAAACGAATTCAAGACCTTCATCGTGTCGGGCGGCGGTGTCGAGTTCATGCGGCCTTTTACCGAGAAGGTCTACGGCATTCCCCCCGAGCAGGTCGTCGGCAGCAGCATCAAAACCAAATACGAACTGCGCAACGGCAAACCAGCAATCGTCCGCCTGTCTGAGATCAACTTCATCGACGACAAGGCCGGTAAACCGGTCGGCATCAACCAGTATATCGGTCGGCGGCCCATCGCGGCCTTCGGAAACTCAGACGGCGATCTGCAGATGCTTCAATGGACGACTGCCGGGAAAGGCGCCCGGTTGGCTCTCATCGTGCACCACACCGATGCCGACCGTGAGTGGGCCTACGACCGCCAATCCACGGTCGGTCGTCTGGACAAAGCGCTCGATGAGGCCAAGGCCAAGGGTTGGACGGTCATCGATATGAAAAACGACTGGAAGACTATTTTTCCATTCGAAAAGAGGTAGAAACCCATCCTCGGGATGGGCGGAATCGCTTTCCGATGAGGTGGTTTCTTGAAGTAGAGTGTTCGGTTTCAAGCTAACGGCCCGGTACCCTATTTCTATCGGGACCGGGGCAATGCACCAACTTTTTTCGTGTCGCTGATCCGAGCTTCGGTATGATGGTCCACCCCGATGATGCTGTTCGGGAGTGAGCATACGGCCATGAGTCGCATTTCGGTAAGGCAGGAGCGATCAATGGAAATAAGGAGTTTTGGATTATGGGTGGCACCAGCGGCTTGTATTTTCATTTTTTGGAGTTCCTTCGCTTTTGCCGGCGGCTTGTACCTTTACGAAATAGGTACGCCTGACGTCGGTTTGGCCGGTGCTGGGTATGCGGCTCGCGCTCAGGACCCTTCCACCGTGTTCACCAATCCGGCCGGCATGACCCGCCTGGAGCAGCCGGAAATCCAGGTTGGAGTCCAACCCCTTTATGCACACACCCGGTTTCGCCCGAATTCCAGCACCTCAACCAGCGGCCCTGATGGTGACGCTAGTGCCTGGCTGCCGGCGGGCAGCATCCTTTACACGCACAGCCTCTCCCGGGATCTGAAGCTCGGGGTCGGCGTCCTGGGTTATTTTGGCCTGGGTTTGGAGTACGAAAACGACTGGGTGGGCCGCTATTACGTCCAAGAGGTGAGCCTTCAGGCGCTCGGGTTTCAACCGGCCGTGGCTTACCGGATGACGGACTGGCTTTCGGTCGGCGCAGGGGTGGTGGCGCTTTACGGCGTGTTGGACCAGAAGGTGGCGATCAACAACATCGACCCGAACCGCGGCGATGGCCGGTTGGAAATACACGACGAGAGCTGGACATTTCAAGCGAATTTGGGCGTGCTGGTGGAGCCTTGGAAGGGCACGCGCTTAGGGCTGACTTACCTGTCAGAGGCAGACCTCGACTTCAATGACAAGCCCGACTTCGGAAACCTGGGTCCAGGCCTTGAGGCCCTGCTTGGGTCGCGTGGCCTGCTCAATTCAGAGCTGGATATCGGCATGACGATGCCCCAGGCGGTCATGATCAGCGCCTACCACGATCTCACCAGCCGACTGGCGATTATGGGCAATCTCGGATGGCAAGATTGGTCGCAGTTTGGCAAGGTGAACGTGGAGGTCGACGCAGCGGATACTACGCGCATTACCGCCGACCGCAACTACAAGGACACCTGGCACGCGGCTTTCGGGGCGCAGTACCGGGTCGCCGACCCTTGGCTGCTCTCGGCAGGGGTTGCCTACGACAGCTCCATGGTGGATGACAAGGACCGCACGCCGGACCTGCCTACCGGAGAGGCCTGGCGCTTCGGCTTGGGGGCGCGCTACGACTGGTCGCAGCGGTTGGCCTTCAATCTGGCTTACGCGCTGATGTGGATGGGCAATCTCGACATGGATCTAAACCGGGGGCCGCTGGCGGGAGAGGTTTCGGGGCGATACGATGACGCGGCCATTCACTTCATCAGCTTGAATGTGAACTGGAAATTCTAGAAAAATCGGTGTTGGATTTTTTGAGAAAGAAACCTTTAGAAAAAAATGTGGCCTGCAATGCCGGAGTGATAGCCCTTGCGTTGATAATCAACGATGCGTTTGCCCAAACGCGGCTCGCATCGACACGGCCTTCAGCGACGGAGGTCGTCTTGGTCAGGAGCAAGAGAATGAGATGGCACCTGCTGCGGACCAGCCGAAACGGCGTTTTAATTTATTGGGCACGCTGGCTTTGCATTTCAGGCCCCGGCGGGTCCCGGAACCGACGCTGCACTTCACTCTGACCTGGGGCCTGGGCGGCATGGCGGCCGTGCTGGTGATGGTCCAGCTGTTCACTGGTGTTCTGCTGAAGTTCGCCTACGAGCCGGTTCCCACTCAGGCCTACGAGTCGCTGCTGAACCTTCAGTACGGGTTGCCGTTCGGACGGCTGGTCAGGAACCTTCATTTCTGGAGCGCCAATCTCCTCGTCATTGTGGTCGTCCTGCACGGCCTGCGGGTCTTTTTTACCGGCGGCTTCCACCCCCCACGCCGACTCAACTGGGTTGTCGGTCTCGGCCTATTCATCCTCGTGCTGGCATCCAATCTGACCGGGTACTTGCTGCCCTGGGACCAACTGGCCTACTGGGCCACCACCATTTGCGTCGGCATGCTGGAATACATTCCTATCATCGGCAGCCGGTTGCAGCAGATCGCCTTGGGCGGTCCGCAGATCGGACCAGCCACCCTGCGCAGTTTTTTTGCATTGCACACCGCCGTCCTTCCCGCCCTGATCGTCACGCTGATGGCGTTTCATTTCTGGCGGGTGCGCAAGGCCGGCGGGCTGGTGATTTTACGCTCCCCTGCCGAAAAATCTAACGATAAGCCGGTCATGACGCCGGCTTACCCCGATCTGCTCCTGCGGGAAGCCGCCGTGGCGCTGGCGACCATTGCGGGTGTGCTGGTCTTGTCGCTGCTTTTCGATGCGCCCATGGGGCAGTCGGCCAATCCCGGTCTCAGCCCCAACCCGACCAAGGCTCCTTGGTACTTTGCCGGCGTCCAGGAACTTCTCATGCATTTCCACCCGACGATTGCCTTTTTGATCGCCTTCGCTCTCACGCTGGCTGCGTTTGGAATGCCTCTCATTCGTTATCATGAGGCACCGGCCGGCGTCTGGTTTATATCGAGGAACGGCCGACGCACGGCATTTCTTGCCGCAATGGCAGCTGCCTTGGCCACCCCGTTGGCTGTTGTGCTCGATGAGTACGTAATCGATTTTGCATTATTGATGCCTGGGTTGCCTGCGACATTCAGCCTCGGAGTCGTGCCGGCCATCATCTATGCTGGAGCCGTCGTGGGGGGATACCAACTGATAGCGAGGGTTTTTCGATCGTCGCGCCTGGAGTCGGTTCAGGCCATCTTTGTTTTTCTGGCAGTGAGCTGGATCATCTTGACTGTCACCTGCGTGTCTTTCAGAGGGCAGGGCATGAAGCTGAAATGGCCATTTTAGACCAACCGTGGTGCAGATAAGGCGTCCAGATTTGATTAAGGTGCAGGTATTCAATCACCGGCAGAGCGAATCATCCCCACGGACAGGAACTGAGGATTTATTGTCCTTTTCTTCACTGTTCACTTGCTGGACACTGAATAGTTAACGATGAGGGTTTGGGATGAGAAATCGCAAAGTTTCGAATTCGATGACCGAGAGGCCCGAGGGCGCAGCGGCCAGGGTCTCCCGCCGGAGTTTTCTGAACATCCTGTGGACTGCGCTCGGCCTGGCGGCCCTGGTGGAATTTCTGTGGCTGGCTTTTTCTTTTTTGTGGACGGCGAAATCAGGCAAACTCCAAAGCCAAGAGATCACTGTCGTCCCCGCGGGTGCACTGTCCTCTTTCGAGGCCGGGACGGTGACCGCGTTTCAAAAGGGGGAGTTTTATCTGGTACGGCTGGCGGACGGGGGGGTTTTGGCGCTGTCTTGCAGATGCACCCATTTGGGATGTTCCGTCCCTTGGGTTGAAAAGGAGAAGAAATTCTTATGCCCTTGCCATTCCTCAGCGTTCGACACCACCGGCAACGTAATCAGGTCCCCGGCCGCCAGGGCGCTGGACACCTTTGCTGTGACCATCGAGAACAACATCGTCAAAGTGGACACCTCGCGCAGAATCAAACGCAGCGGGTTCGAAGCCAAGCAGGTCGTGTACCCAAAAATAGAATAAATTCGAACTCAAGGTTAGGATTTTTCCTTTATGTTCCGTTGGAAACTCATCGGCACCATCGCGACCGCGCTGATCGTCTTGGCCATCCCGCTTTCCATCTGGAAGCATCATTTCTGGGTGGCGGCTCCTCAGGTCCGTCGAGACGCTGAATTTGTCGGAAGCGAGAAGTGCAAATCCTGTCACCAGTCCGAGTACGAGCAGTGGAAAGGCTCCAACCACTATCATGCCATGGAGGTCGCCACCGAAGAGAGCGTGCGCGGTGATTTCAACAACGCGACCTTTGAGCACGCGGGCGTCGTCTCGCGCTTCTACCGCAAGGCCGGCAAATTCTTCGTCCACACACAAGGCCCTGAAGGCCGGATGGGAGATTTTGAAGTCACCCACACTTTCGGATGGAACCCGCTCCAGCAGTACTTGGTGCCGTTTCCCGGCGGCCGGATGCAGTGCCTGCCAATTGCCTGGGATGTGAAGGCCGGGCGCTGGTTTCATCTCTACCTAAACCAGACGATCAACCCGAAGGATTGGCTGTACTGGACCAATGCGGCCCAGAACTGGAACGGCATGTGCGCTGCCTGTCACTCGACCAACTTGCGGAAGAACTACAACGTCAAGAGCGACACTTTTCAGACCACGTGGTCGGACATCAGCATCGGTTGCGAGGCCTGCCACGGCCCGGGATCGAAGCACGTGAAGTGGGCCGAGCTCCCCGACATGGCTAGGCCGCCTGCAGAAAACTTCGACCTGCCCGTGCGCACCTCCGGGCTCAGATCCCGAGAAGCCGTGGAGCTGTGCGCGCCGTGCCATTCCCGCCGGGTGATACTGGGGGATTATACCCACATCGAGCCCGACCTTCTCGACGCCCTGCTGCCGAGCCTGCTAACGCCGGATCTGTATTTCCCCGACGGTCAGATCCTGGAAGAGGTGTATGCGTACGCCTCGTTCACGCAGAGCAAGATGTACGCACGGGACGTGCGCTGCGGTGACTGCCACAACGTCCACCGCATCAAGCGCGTAAAGGAAGGCAACGGCCTGTGCCTGCAATGCCACCGGGGGGCGGAGTATGACACCAAGGCGCATCACTTCCACAAGAAAGCCGGCGAAACGGGCGATCCAGTCAAGTCGCCGGACGGCAGCGTGCTTTTCGAGGTCGGCACTGGCGCAGAATGCACTCAGTGCCACATGCCGGGACGCTATTACATGGGGGTGCACTACCGGCTGGATCACAGTATCCGCATCCCCCGGCCGGACCTCAGCCTGAAGCTCGGCGTTCCCGATGCCTGCATTCGTTGCCACCTCGACAAGACCAGCCGCTGGGCCGACGAAACCCTTACCAAGTGGTACGGCTCCAGCCGGCGCCCCCATTATGGCGAGATCATTCATGCCGGCCGCAGCCGGCAGCCGGGCGCCGCGGAAAGCTTGATCCGCCTGGCCGAAGATCCCCTCTATCCCGTTATCGTGCGGGCCACGGCTCTGGAACTGTTGGCTGGTTACACCGGTGAAGCCGGTTCCGCGGTCCTTGAACGAGCACTGATGGACCCCGAAGCCTTGATCCGGCGCACGGCACTGAAGCACCAGCCGTCTGAAGACCCGATGCATCGGGTACGCCTGATGGCCCCCTTGCTCTATGACCCGGTCAAGGCGGTGCGCATCGAGGCCGCAACCCGATTGGCAGGACCACCGAGCCGGTTTCTCGCGGATGACCAGCGCCTTGTGTTCGAACAGACGCTCAAGGAGTACATCGCCGCCATGGAGTACTCCGGGGATTTCGCTTTCGGCCGCTACAACCTCGGCAATCTCAATGCCGCACTGGGTCAAACGCAATCGGCCATCGACAGCTTCAAGGCGGCGATCAAAATCGACGACCTGTTCTTCCCGGCCAAGGTTAACCTCGCCATGCTATACAACCAACTGGGCCGGAATACCGAAGCTGAGACACTGCTGCGCGAAGTCGCCAGGGCCAATCCAGGACTCTATGAAGTTCAGTATTCGCTGGGACTGCTGTTGGCAGAGGAAAAGAACTATATCGAAGCCGAGCAGCACCTATCGATAGCGGCCCGGGGTATGCCTGATAAGTCCCGGGTTAGCTACAACCTCGGGATTCTCTACGATTACTTGCGGAAGGACCACCTGGCCGAAGTCGCCTTGAGCCGGGCCGTCGAACTCGAACCGGACAATGGGGACTACCTCCAGGCCCTGGCCCAATATTACCTGAAGCGCGGAAATCTGACGGCTGCCGCTCGGATCGCTGACCAGATGATCGCCAACCGACCTGAAGACCGCACGGGATC
Source organism: Pseudomonadota bacterium (assembly GCA_023435265.1). Lineage (GTDB taxonomy): Bacteria > Desulfobacterota > Desulfobacteria > Desulfobacterales > Desulfosarcinaceae > UBA2230. The sequence goes on along the minus strand of JAEYRZ010000042.1, from coordinate 18,359 downwards.
GGAACTCAAGGAATTCATCCGGAGAAAAATGGAAGAGACAAATTAGGGATCGTCATGTGGTCCTTTCTGTTCGGCGTTTGATCCAATTTGACAGGACATCCAGCGGTTACTTATGGCGGTGAACAGAGAAAAAGAGTTTTTCTAAAATGCGGATATCTGAAATGCTCAAGTATATTGCCTTAGCGCACCGGTGCGCCGGGGTATCCGGGCCCAAGGACACGCCATAGCGGTTTGAAGTGCCGCTAAGGCTTGCTCCGGGGCGTCCCGCAAACTCGCTGCGCTCAGACAGGCGGGACGCTTATCCTTCGCTGCGCCAGCGGCACTAAAACTGATGGCTGACGTCCTTGCACCCGAATACCCCGGCACACCTGAACCGTGCCCATCGAACCGAACTGGAACTTTCCAGATAACCGCGTTCTAAAATGTCGCACCGGTGCCCGGCGTTCTGAGATATTCCGTTTGACCTGGAACGACGACATCAACTTTGAAAAGCGTCAGATCCGGCTCGGCACCTGCAAGACCCGCGATCATTCATTGGAATACACAAGGATGAGAATGAACGGAGATCTGTACGAGGCATTATGGTGGCAATGGAATAACAGGAAATTTCCCGATAGCCCTTACGTGTTTGTTTCGGACATTCCCGACATCGTGGGCAGCCTTTCAAGTATCGCAACAAATTTATTAAGGAATTGTGCAAAAAGGCCGGCATCAAGCCCTTTGGCTTTCATGCTCTGCGGCGGTATGTGGCATCGATTCTTGTCGATGAGCATAAGCTATCATCTAAGCGCATTCAGCGAATCTTGCGGCATAAGAACGTCACCACGACCGAGCGGTACATGCACAACCTGAACGATGATATGGGAGCCGATCTTGAATTGTTATCCTTCGGAAAAGTACCCCAGGAAGCAAAAAGGGGTTAACCGTTTTTGGCTAACCCCTTGTATCCATTTGGTGATCCCAACGGGATTCGAACCCGTGTTACCGGCGTGAGAGGCCGGTGTCCTGAACCGCTAGACGATGGGACCACGGTAAAGTCGAGCTGTGAATATACAAAACCGTGGGGTTTGTCAACGATTGAACCGATGGGGGAGCGTGCCTTGGCGACGCGACCTGCGTCAGCGGTGCGGCCCTCAACACCTGGGCGCGGCGTGCGCGGCGATGCGTTTGGGGCGGCCCTGGCGGAAGCCGAAGATGAAATAGGCCAGCACGCCGATGAAGGGCACCAGGGCGGCGAAGGCCCAGGCGGCCTTGCGCTGTATGGTGCCGAAATCTTTGCGCGCGATGTCCAGGATGGCCATGCAGGTGATGATCCAGAAAGCCAGTCCGATCAGAATCCAGGCGGTGGGGCTCATGGGTTCACTCTTTCAGTAAATCGGCGATTTCCAGGATGGTGTTCACGTAAAAGGAACTGTGATTGTAGTGATACACCGCTTTGTAGGCCTTTTCGCGGTCGATGCCCGGCTGCCAGCCGTAGTGCTTCAGGTAGCCGGCGATGCTGTGGATGGCGTCGGCATCCTCGAACAGGTTGATGCGCCCGTCGCCGTTGCCGTCCTGGCCGAAGAGCAGGATGTTGCTGGGCATGAACTGGGCGATGCCCAGGGCGCCGGCATAGGAACCCTGCACCGCGATCGGATCGACCTGATGCTGCTCGGAGTAGGTCAGAAAGGCCTTGAGCTCCTTGTAGGCCCAGGCCGCCTTCTGGTCGGCCTTTTTGTTGTACTGTTCGCGGCTGAAGCGACGGTCGGCAGGCAGCTGCGTCCAGAGATGCTCGCGCGGTTCGCGTTCGGTCAGCGCGGCCATGGTGGACAGGATGTTCAGGATCGATTGTTTGCCCAGGTAGCGGCCGAATTTGGTTTCGACCAGGATGATGGCCGTGATTACTTTGGGATCGACGCCGAACCGGACCTCGGCATCCTGCAGCGAAAGGCTGTGGGTGCGCATGTAATTGCGCGCTTCCGCAATCCATTGGGCCTGGGTCATTTTCTTGTAATCGAGCTTGGCCTCGTTGTGCAGGAAATAGGCTGAGACGCTTTTGGCTTCGAAGGCCACCTGGCTGCTCCGATACAGCGTGTCGATACGGCCGGCGTCGAAACCGTCGGCGATCAGGCGCTGCTTGAGCGGTTTGAAGTAGTTCCGCGCGGCCTCTTCGGCGTTCGCGACTCCGCAGGCCGCCACCCAGGCGAGGAGCAATGCGAGCAGGTGGGCCATCCCGATGCGCCGGCCGGAACGACTGCTGCTGCCGTGGGGGGTGTTCGAAAATGCGCGGCATGGGGCGCTGGGGGCGGAGGGCATGATGGTCTGGTTGGAACCGAGCGACATGGAATCCTTTTCATCGTAGCGCGTGTCCGCCGCGCTGGAGAACGGCAAAGTCTCACGGGCAGTCTCGAAGCACAAGTGCCGGCATCTTGCTGATGCGGATTTCTTCTTTCGGGGCAGCCCACAGCAGGCCGCCGATCGTTCAACACCTTCGGGCGTGCCGGCTTTCTTGATATCGGCCACCATGACATGGTATGGTGCGGCCTGTCAATTGTTAATCAATCCAGTAAATTCGCTTGATTGCGAGACAGGTGGACCGAATGGTGAAGAAGACGGCCAAAACGCAGTATGCCTGCCAGGCGTGCGGATATCATTCCCCCAAGTGGCTGGGGCGCTGTCCCGAATGCGGCGCCTGGGACGCGTTGACCGAAGAGCGCCTGGCGCCGACGGATCGCTCCGGGCCGCTGCGCGGCATGGATTTCGCGCAGAGCACGCCCATTCCCATTGGCGAGGTGGCCCTGGCCGAACAGGAGCGCTGTTCCACGTGCATCGGGGAGTTCGACCGGGTGCTGGGCGGCGGACTGGTGGCCGGCTCGCTGGTGCTGATCGGCGGCGATCCGGGAATCGGCAAATCGACATTGATGCTGCAGGCCTTGCACGGCATGGCCGCTGCCGGGCAAAAGGTTCTTTATGTGTCGGGCGAGGAGTCGGTGCAGCAGCTGCGCATGCGCAGCCGGCGGCTGGCGGCGGCCGCGCCGCAGCTGCTGGTGGTGTCGGAGATCGATGTCGACGCGATTCTGCGCATGGTGGCCGATACGCAGCCCCAGGTGCTGGTGATCGACTCGATCCAGACCATGTACAGCAGTGAGCTGACATCGGCGCCGGGCAGCATCGGGCAGGTGCGTGACAGCGCCATGCGCTTGATGCTCAACGCAAAAAAGAGCGGCATTCCGACTTTGCTGGTGGGGCATGTCACCAAGGACGGGGCCATCGCCGGACCCAAGCTGCTGGAACACATGGTCGACACGGTGCTGTACTTCGAGGGCGACCGCAACCACGTCTTCCGCGTCCTGCGCGCGGTCAAGAACAGGTTCGGCTCGACCAACGAGATCGGCGTATTCGAAATGCAGGCCGAGGGGCTGATGCAGGTGGCCAACCCTTCGGCGGTGTTTCTCTCCGAGCGGCCGAACGATACGCCTGGCTCCGTGGTCACGGCGAGCATGGAAGGCACGCGTCCGATCCTTGTCGAGCTTCAGGCGCTGGTTTCGAGCACCCACCTGGGCACGCCGCGGCGCACGGTGCTGGGCCTCGACCCGCACCGCGTGGCGCTGCTGGTCGCCGTGATGGAGAAGAAGCTGGGATTGAACCTGACGAGCCACGATATTTTCGTCAACGTGGCCGGCGGCGTCAAGATCGACGAGCCGGCCGTGGACCTGGGCGTCCTGGCGGCGGTCGCCTCCAGTTTCCTGGACAAAGCCGTGCCCGGCCCGACTCTCGTGCTGGGCGAAGTGGGGCTGGCCGGGGAGGTGCGCGCCATCGGCAACCTGGAGATCCGCCTGGGCGAAGCCGGCAAGCTGGGCTTTACGCGCTGCATCGCTCCGGCCGGCAGCCTCAAGCGCATCAAGGCGCCCGAGGCGATCGAAGTGATCGGCGCCGAAAACGTGGACCGCGCCATGGAGGCCCTGTTCTAGCGGTCACCATTCCAGTTGACGAATATTATTGATAAAGCTATGAAGCGATCCAAAAACACCTGGGACGATCATTATGCGCGGCGGGCGCGCAAAGAGCACTACGCCGCACGCTCGGTCTACAAACTGGACGAGATCCAGAAGAAACACCGCCTGATCGCCCGAGGCGACCGTGTGCTGGACTTGGGCTGTGCGCCCGGCTCCTGGCTGCAGTACGCCGCTCAATCGACCGGCGAACGGGGCCGTGTGGTCGGAATCGACATCCAGCCCGTGACGGCACGCCTGCCGTCTCAGGTTGAGGTAATGACGACCGATATCTACGAGATCGCGCCGGCCGCGGCCGAACGGCTTGGACGTTTTCAGGTGGTGCTGAGCGATATGGCCCCATCCACCAGCGGCAGCAAGCACGCCGACGGCGTGCGTTCGTTCGAGTTGAGCCGCACGGCCCTGGCGGTCGCGGAGGCGGTTCTGGAACCGGGCGGCCATTTCGTATGCAAGATATTCCAGGGAGAAGATTTTACCGCCTTCTGCGACATGGTGAAAGCGCGCTTTACGCGCCTGCAGATATTCAAACCCCAGAGCAGCCGCAAAGCCAGCCGGGAGATCTTCGTCATCGGGATGGGCAAGAAATAGGAGGAAATCATGTCAGGTCACAGTAAGTGGGCCAATATCAAACATAAGAAAGGCGCCGCGGATGCCCGGCGCGGAAAAATTTTTACCAAGTTGATCAAGGAGATCACCCTGGCGGCCCGCACGGGCGGCGGCGATATCAACGCCAATCCGCGGCTGCGCAATGCGGTCGCCGAGGCCAAGGCCGAGAACATGCCCAAGGACAACTGGGAGCGCGCCATCAAAAAGGGTACCGGCGAGCTGGAGGGCGTGAATTACGAAGAATCCACCTACGAAGGCTACGGGCCGGGCGGCGTGGCCATCCTGATCGATTCGGTCACCGACAACAGGAACCGCGCCGTTTCCGAAATCCGGCATGCCCTGAGCAAGCACGGCGGCAACATGGCCGAAAGCGGCAGCGTCTCCTGGATCTTCGAGACCAAGGGCTACCTCGTGCTTGAAAAAAGCGTCATCGGCGAAGACGCGCTCATGGAGATGGCCCTCGAGGCGGGCGCCGAAGACGTGCGCGACGACGGCGACAACTTCGAGGTGATTTCCAAGCCGGCCGATTTCGAGGGCGTCAAAGAAGCCCTGGAAAAGGCCGCCATCACGTTCGACATGGCGCAGATCACCAAGGTGCCCAAGAATTCGGTGCCGGTGGACGGCGAGACGGCCGAAAAACTGATCCGGCTGCTGGACGCGCTGGACGATCTGGACGATGTGCAGAAAGTGCACAACAACGCCGACCTGCCGGACGACCTGATTCAGGAGTAGTTAGGTAGTGTCCATCCATAAACGGCATCTTACGGCCCAGCTCTGCGTTCTCGCTCCGGTGAAATAATGGCGTAGCCATTCGTTCTTTGCGGCGTAGCGGGGCTACGCCTGCTATCGCAGGGACTGCTTCGCCGTCGGTTTACCGTCGCTGCGGCCTTGATCTGGACCGTAATCTACCATTTCTGGATGGACACTAGATGGAACCGAAGAGCACGCGACTCCAAAAGCCCTGGAGGGTTGATCCCTCTCCAGGGCTTTCGGTTGAATCAAATTATTTACTTCACGTGCATCTGCGAGCGCCCTCAGGTTGTCCCATTTTCCTTCGACTGTTCCACGCTTTGCCCGACTTCATCTTTAGGGTCCGTACCATTTTGCCCGAAATAGGCGCGAACGTCCTGATCCGGGAAAGGACATGATCCGTAACCCTCCGCAACCATGGACTCGGTAAGATGTATGGTCAGACAGTCGTCGCAACCACTGTCCATCAAAGCCTGGGTTGCGAAATATCCCCGTGTATCCTCTCTTTCGGGGAATATTTGAAAACTTTGGGAATAATCATCAAGACCGTCTCCATGCCCTCTCTCATTGGATGATTCTACGCTGTCAACGGCGCCCGACAGCGGAATAAACAGCAGTGCCGCCAGAAGGTTGAATGCGGCAATATACAGGACTTTTTTCATGACCCCACTCCATTTGAAGGTTGAAGGTTGCACAAAACTCCAGGGATGCTGCACTTTTTTCCTCAGAGTCGCCACCGAAGTATTTTTCTTACACCGTTTTAAAACAATTCGAGCTGATCATCTCCATTTTCCTTTCTGATCGAAACCGCTCAGGCTTTGATATTCTGGTTGTTGTGAAACATGTTTTCGGGATCGTACTTTCGTTTGATCGCCTGCAGCCGCGTATAGTTCTCCCCGAATGCGGCCGCCACGCGGCCGCCCTCGTCGCCTGTCATGAAGTTGATATAGGCTCCCGCGGAGGCATACGGCGCCGAGGCTTCAAAAAGCGAGCGCGCCCATTCGATGCATTCCCGGTCATGCGCCGGCTCGTCCCAGCGACCATGCACGTTGAGTACGAAGCGGGTATCCCGGTGTCCATAGGCCATGTCGTCGGGCGGCACACGGTTGGCCGCGCCGCCGATGAGCCCCAGGAACACTTCGCATTGCGTCGAAGGCAGCCGCTCTCCGAAGCGGACGAGTTGGTCGATCAAGCCGTCGTTCAGTTCCGTAAAGTTATGCGACTTCCAGTAATTCCGGGCTCCCGGGGCCAGAAGGGGATCAAAGGCCTGCTGCCAGCTGATATAGGGCATAGCGCCGACATGCTCGCCGTGGGCATCTCCGAAGCGGCGCACCGTAGCGATGAGTTTTTCACCTTCGGCATGCGCGCCGGAATAAAAAACAGCCACCACGATGACTTCCTGGCCATGCACTTCCGCAGGCAGAAACGGCAGCGGCGGAGCCTTGCGCAAGACGGTCCAGACATTGAGGTCTACGGGCGCGTTCGCGGTGAATTCACGATATCTCCGGTAGACCTGCCGGGCCTGGGCGAGCGGAAAGACGATCAACCCGGCCAAAATGTCGTGGGGCAGAGGATGCAGCGCGAATTCAAACTGGGTTACCACCCGAAATTGCCGCCGCCGCCCCGGATCGCCCAGAACAAATCGCTGTTTTCGTCCTTGGCCGCCCTTAACTCCCGTTGATCGGCGGTCACCAGGTTTGCCGAAAGCAGATTATCGATGGTCAGGCCGTATTTGCGCGTCAGCCAGCCGAAGCCGCCGCCAAGGGTCAGCCCGGCGATGCCGGTGGTCGAATTGATTCCGGTGGGAGTGGTCAGGCCGCAGGCCTGAGTGGCCTTGTCAAAGTCGGCGAGCGTGGCCCCCGGCTCGACAAAAGCACGCCGGTTTTCCTCATCGACGCGCACCTGTTTCATCCGGGAGAAATCGATCATCACGCCGCCGTCGCACAGGGCGCTCCCGGCGATGTTGTGCCCGCCCCCCCGGATGGAGATCTCCAACCGATTCGAACGGGCGTAGGCGATCGTGTGCACGACATCTTTCGGGTCGGCGCACTGCACGATCACGGCCGGCCGGCGATCGATCATGGCATTCCAGATTTTGCGGAGCGCATGATATTCCGGATGGTCGGGCAGCACGATTCGACCGTTGACCTTGGTTTTAAAGGTATCCATAGGTTCACCTGATCTTACAATCATGGGTCTCGTCCTCTTTTAAAAGTTTATAAGCGGTGATCTGGAACGTTCCAGCTTGATCGACAGCGCGATTCCGGTGTGCTAACGAAAACGAGCGCTCTTGGGCATTTCAGATTCCGCAATCAGGAACGCCGGTTGACCGACCTTCCATACTTGAATGAATTCGGGGCTGCGGCGGAACCGCAGCCCCGGGCTCTATCCGATAACCGCAAACACCATGGCGGTGACGCCTACCGCCAACAGCGCCGCAGCCCAGATCAGGTCGAAATTGATCCAGCTGCGGCGCAGCACGGCCAGGCCGAACTTTCGGTAGACCAGGGCCGCCACCACGGCCATCACCAGCAGCATGGCGATCGTGTGCAGGCCGACGCCCAGCATGACCCCCCACTCGCTGGCGCCGCCGGATGGCGCCGAATCGGCGACCGGTGCGGCGCCCAGGATGCTCAGCATGGCCGGGGCCACCATCAGCCCGGCGCCGTGGGCCAGGGCCATCAGAAAGGACCAGAAGAAGAGGTCGCGCAGGTTCACGCGCATTCCCACCCAGCCGGGATGGCGGTAGTACGTGAACAGTTTGTAGATGCCGAAGGCCAGAAGCGTTCCGGCGGTGAGCATGCGCAGCAACGAGAGCGGGATCAGCTGCCCGGCGACGATGACGATTCCCAGCACCATCACGATCGAGGCTGCGTGTCCGGCGGCGATGGGCAGAAGCGAAACCCAGATCGCCCGCGCTTTGCGCTGCTGGAGGCCCAGCGAGAGGGCGAAGAGCCATCCCATGCCGGGATTGAGGCCGTGAAAGGCGCCAAATGCCAGGAGCATGATCCAGGCGCCCATCAACTCAGGATGGGAAGCAGAATGTGTCGGTGGATGCATCGCCGCCCTCCAATCGAACCTGATGCGGTCGCGTCTGGCCGAAATCGATGAAGAACTCCGGGTCCAGGCGCATGCCGCTCTCAGGGCTAACGTCAATTTTCGCCATCCAGCCGGTCATCTTGTCGGGATAAAACTGGTCGTCCACCACGCTGTAAAGCGAGTTGGTGAAGTAAACCCGTTTGCCGTCGCGACTGATCTCGACCATCTGGGGCCCGCCCAGCAGCGGCCCCTTGCCCATGGGGTGTTCATGGCGGCCGACGATGCCCCCCAACTTCACGGTGCCCGTCAGCCGCGGCTCGAAGGGGTTGCTTACATCGTACTGGTGCATTTCGCCCGTTCCCCAGCAGGAGACATACAGAAACCGGTCGTCCAGCGACAGATCGATGTCCGTCACCAGCGGCGGTACGGCCTTGAAATCCTTCAGCGGCGGAGGCAGCTTTGCCGGGTCGGCGGGCTGGGCGGGGATTTCGATCACCTTGCGGGCGGCCCAGCGGTCGTTTTCGAGATACCAGGTCCAGATCGAACTGGAGAGATTTTTAAGGCTGATCACCACGCTGGCAAAACCGTAGGTCTTGGAGGGTTCGTGGGCCGGGCGCAGCTCGAACACCAGCTGGTATTCTTCACCCAGGTTGATGGTTTGTATTTTCCTGCGGCGCCGCATGTCCCAGAAGTGCAGGTTGCGGCCGTAGCGCCCGTTGATCAGATCCTCGAAATTGAGGCCGCTTTCGAACTGCGCGGGTACGCCCCACTCGCTGGTGACCATGGTATCCTGGGTGAGATGCCACCAGAAGTCGTAGGCCAGCCGCTGGTCGCCGCGATCGATTTCCCAGGGCCCCAGGACATTGTAGTTGTAATGATCGAGCATGAAGATGCCGCCCGGCCCCTGCCCATCATTGCGCGAACCGAGGGCGCTGAGATAGATGGCGTCGGGCCCGCAGTGCACGGTGTGGGGACGGCTGTAGCCGGATCTTTCGATCACTTCCCGGGGCTCGATGATCTTGGCGATGTGGGGCTTGCGCGGATCGGGCTGGGTATCGATGATGTAGATGCGCGAGCTGCGCAGTCCGGGAACAACCAGGTAGCGCCGCTGCATATGGGGATGCGGCGCACTGGGGCACAATGCCGAGGAACAGGCATTCCAGCCGAAATGATGGAGTTCGTCACCCGCGTAGGGCATTTCCAGGGTGTTGACGACCTGGCTGTAGCGGGGGGAGGCGGGGTCCAAATCCACGACGCTGATCGCATCCGGGCGATCGCTGCGGCCGTAGTTCAGGGTGGCTACATACCCCAGTTTTTCCCGGGGCGCCTCGCAGGCCATGCGCGGCGAGGGGTAAAAGGTCTGGTCCGGACGCATGAAGTTGATATTTCGTTCTTCGTTATGGCCGAATAAATTCATATAAAGTCTCCTTGCGGATTGCAGTTTTGCACCGGTCGCCGGCCCGGCGCGGCAGGAGCAAGGGGGGCGGGAGAGGAGGTCGCGAGTTGCGCAACGGCCGCAAGGCCGGGGACACAGGCAGCAAAGCAACACCGGTGCCAGTTCAGGCATTTATCGCGCGATGGATGTAAGTCCCCTGTATCATGATAAAAATTCAGGGCGAAAATTCGGCGGAGGGTCAGCGGTACGCTTTTTCGCAGCATGTTGCGATTGCGCGGTATGTTGCGCTCAACCGGCTGCCGGAATCGGCGGGGCGGACACGGCCTGCCTTGCAGTGCGCGCGCGCCTCAGGTCTGCGGCCAGAATCGCACGATTCCCATTTTTTTCATGCGGAAGCGCAGGGTGGAGGGATTGAGCCCGAGGATGCGTGCGGCCCCGCTGGCGCCGCTGATGCGGCCGCCGGTGGCTTCCAGAACGCTTTCGATATGGCGCCGCTCCATGGTGGCCAGATCCGACAGCACCACCTTGTGGACCGGATGCGTCGCTGCGGCTGGGGTCGGGGAGCGGGCGAATCCCTCCGTCAGGCGCAGGACGCCGTCCGGCGAGGTGATGATCGCACGTTCCAGCAGGTTGATGAGTTCGCGTACATTGCCGGGCCAGTGGTACCCCGAAAGCTGCGGAATCAAGCCGGGATCGACGTTGCGGATCGCTTTGCCGATGCGCCGGGCGATGCGCGGTACGAAATGGTCCACCAGCAGGGGGATGTCCTCCGGATGTTCGCGCAGCGGGGGGATCTGCAAAGGGTAGACGTTCAATCGATAGTAGAGATCGGCCCGGAAACGGCCGGCGATGATTTCGCCGGCCAGATCGCGGTTGGTGGCCGCAACGACCCGTACGTCGACGGTCAGGGTTCGGGTACCCCCCACGCGTTCGAACTGCATCTCCTGCAGGACGCGCAACAGCTTGGACTGCAGTTCCAGGGGCAGTTCGGTAATCTCGTCCAGCAGGATCGTCCCGCCGTGGGCCAGTTCAAAACGCCCCTTGCGGCGATGTTCCGCGCCGGTGAAGGCTCCCGGCTCATGGCCGAACAATTCGCTCTCCACCAGGCCCGCCGGCAGGTTGGCGCAGTTGAGGCGGATGAACGGTCCGGTCGATCTCGGGCTGGAGTGGTGAATGGCGCGGGCGACGAGCTCCTTGCCGGTTCCGGTCTCCCCCTGGATGAGGACGGTGGCCCGGGTCGGCGCCACCTGCCGGATGCTGTGCAGGAGCTGCCGGACCGCAAGGCTGCGGCCGACGATCGTGTCGTTCGGACAGAGGGTCTGGATCTCGGCCGTCAAGTACTCGGTCTGGCCGGTCAGCACCTGGATTCGATGATGGTCGGCCAGTTTATCGCTGATGTCGCGGAATACCAGAAGAAAGGAATGGTGAGGGGGCTGATCGATGCGCGACAGGGTGGCGTCGGCATGGATCCCGCGGCCCCCGGGGCCGTTCGCTTTCAGACCACTGTCGATGCGGCGGTGCGGTTCGTGCGGATAGGCGGCTTTCAGCTCCCGGATCAGGTCTGCCAGCAGGGCCCGGCTTTCGGGATGCAGAAGGGGGCCCAGGTTGGTGCCGCTCGTGTCGGCCGGCAGGCCGAGCATTTTTTGAGCGGAGGGATTCGAGGTGATGATTTCGAGCCCGCCGTCCAGTTCGAGGATGCCGTCCATGGCGCCTTCCAGCAGCCGATGCAGTTTGGCCCGTTGATCGATGAGTCCGGCTTCGGCGCTCAGGCGCTGCATCTCGGCCGCCGCCCGGGCGGCGAAGATCCTGAAAAGCGTCAGGGAGCGACCCATCACCGGCATGGGACGGTCGTCGATCACCGCCATATGGCCGAGAATCGAACCGCCGAGATCTTTGAGCGGCACCCCCATGTAGCTTACCGCACCGAACTTTTTCAGGTTGAGGCTGTTGGGAAAAAGGTCGACGATATTGTCCGGATAGTGGACCAGATCCGCCGTATCGATCACCTCTTGGCAGGGCGTTCCATCGATATCCACCTCGAAGTCCGAAATCCATTCGCCGCGCAGTCGGAAGGCCAGGGCGCGCAGCCGGCGCTTCTGCGGCTGATACTCCGTCACCCATGCGCCGCAGGTGTTCAGGGCTCTTGTCAGGTTGAATACCAGGGCCGTGAAGAATTCTTTGCCGATGGCGGAGGCGGTGCCCTCGAGGATGAGCCTCAGAGCCTCCTCCTCGGCCAATGTTCGGCCGGCGGGCGGGTCGGTCCGGGTCATGCGTTTCCTCCTGCCGAGATACCCCGTGTGCGACCGTGGCGAGCGATTCTTCAGGCGGTGGACCGTCGTGCAACTGATCTCAAACAGCAAGCGTGGCGGCGCCGTAGAAAGTCCAATCTCTGCCTTGCGTCTTCACCCCGTTGTCCTTGCGGCGTACCTCAGTACGCCTCAGGCCACGGGATTCGCGACGCCTTGATCTTGGACTTTCTACGGCGCCGCCGGTAGATCGACTTATTACGAGTCCTCAAGCTTGGTTCATGAGTCAAACGTCAAATTAAACACAGGCCTGACGGAACGCAACCGGGCCGGCACGGTTTTGACCTGCGGTTCGAAGGGAGAGCCCTACCGGCGCGGGGCTCTGGGACTGCTTACTGGATGGCGAGCATCCGCTCCACCGCGCGCAGTGCCGGGCGGCGGATCGATTCGGGCACTTTGACTTCGCCCTGCAGGGTTTCCAGGCAGTGCAGAATATCGCCAAGGGAGATCTTTTTCATGTTGCGGCAGATCATCTTTTCCGCGGCCGGAAAGAAAATCTTTTCCGGGTTGGCCTTGCGCAAGGGATGGAGAATGCCCTGCTCGGTGCCCACGATGAACTCGCGCTGCGGCGATTCGGCGGCATAGCGCAGCATGCCTGAGGTGCTGGCAATCACGTCGGCCAGTTCCAGCACGTCGGGACGGCATTCGGGATGGGCGATGAAAACCGCCTCGGGGTGTGCGGCCCGGGCCCGGGCGACATCCTCGGCCGTCAGCCATTCATGCGTGGGGCAATACCCTTCCCAGAAATGAATCTTCTTCCCGGTGCGCGCGGCCGCGTACATGGCCAGGTTGCGGTCGGGGGTGAGCAGCATCTCGGATTCGGGCAGGCTGTTGACCACCTGCACCACGTTGGCGGAGGTGCAGCAGACCGTCGAGAGGGCTTTGACGTCGGCGGTCGAGTTGACATAGGTGACCACCGGCATGGGCGGCAGGCTGGCCAGCTTGACTTTCAGCGCCTCGGCGGTGATCATGTCCGCCATCAGGCAGCCGGCGTCATGGCGCGGCAGCAGCACGGTTTTGTCGGGTGACAGGATCGAGGCCGTTTCGGCCATGAAATGGACGCCGCAGAAGACGATCACGGCGGCGTCGGTGCGGGCCGCCTTGCGGCTCAGTTCCAGGCTGTCGCCGCACAGATCGGCCACCTCCTGGATCTCGGGCGGCTGGTAGTTGTGGGCCAGAATGACGGCCCGGCGTTCGCGGGCCAACTTTTTGATTCGGTCATGCATGCTGAACACTCCGGGATGACGTTGGGTGCCTAAGTACACATATTCGTAAGTATCGTAACATATCATTTCGGGGTCGGGGTCGGAATCGCGATCGATTGGATATCGATTCCGATTCCGACTCCGACCCCGAAGCCGGCCGATCATGAACTCAAACCGATCCCGAAGGCAGTACGTTATGGATGATAAGAGTCTCTTTAAATCCTCGGCGCCTCTGCGTGGAAAATGATCTGCCAGCTTGGTGGCTATACGTTATTGAATGCGTGAAAACGCGCACTAAGGGTTTTCGAGCGGCACCACTTCGACGCCTTCCGGGATTTTGAAATCGAACAGCGCATTGTCCGGGTCGACATCGAACTGGTATTCGCTGAGCACGATGCGGGTCTCGTCGCCGTAGGTGTTGAAGGTGACGACCTGGTCGATCCGATAATCGGCCTTGTTCACCGACAGGATCACCTCCGACAGTTCGGGCATGGGCTTGAGCGGCGTCAGGCGCAGACGGTAGTGTTCTTTGCTCTGGGACGCCTGCAACTGCACCTTGAAGCTCTTGCGGATCTGACGGATATCGGTTAGGAAGCCGGCGCCCTTGCCACGGCCGAAAAATTCGGGGGCCGGCCCGACCATCACCTGCTTGTCGTTCGGCCGGTAGATCCACATCGATTCGCCGTCCGTGATGATGATCTGCGTGTCCGGCATGCTGTATTCCCAACGCATTTTGGCCGGGCGCTCCACGATCAGCCGGCCCTCGGCCGTGTCGGTGATCTGCATGGCCTTGAGCATCGATTCCTGGAAGAAAGCCGCGGTGAAGCCTTTGCCGGCATAGCGCGCCTCGATGGCGTCGAGGATCTGATCGAGCCCCGGCGGCGCGGCCGTGGCCGATCCCGCCCAGGAAAGGAGAATGGCGAAGGCGATATGTTTGAACATATTTTTTCCTCTCTCCGCGATCGCAATTGCCGAAACCCGATTGATACGGGACTTGAGCCGGTTTGTAAATAGGATGGTTGGGGAGTGGGCTGGGCAAATCGCATGTGGCTTTTATATACGGGATCGGGGTCGGGGTCGGTATCGGAATCGGCATCGAACCAGGCCGCCGGTATGGCCCGGTTTCAGAGAGGTTGAATTTTTTGCGACGCGTTGCGGGCGATTGCGATACGACCCCGACCCCGACCCGATCCGTTTTCAGTATGCCGTATCTACATGCGATCGAACTGTCGGGAGGGGTCAGGTGAAGAATCCCAGAAGGCCCTCAAGATCGTCCTCCGGTGATTGATCGCGGTGCGATTCGATCGGGACCGGGATCCATTCGATGTGCTGGAACAATACCCGGCTCAGGCGGTCCACCCGGTCCATCTGCCTGCTCCAGTGCTGCGGGTCGCCGTGCGCGGCACGTTCTCCCTGCAGCATGAGGATTTCCATGTTGGCGGCCCGGCGGCGGCGTTCATAAGCCGCGGCCCGGCTCCAGGCCTGGAAATAGGATCGTTTAAGGCCGCTCAGGAAAAGGTCCGACGGCACGCCGGCGGGCATATCGGGCAGAACTTCGGTTGCGAAAACCAACGTCTCAATGAAATCCGGGGCGTCTGAGGGCACCCGGCTCAGGTAGCGGCGTAAGAAATCGATCTGGCCGGTGTGCCATGCCAGGCGCGCGCAGCGCAGGTGCATCCGAACCTCGGTGCGCCGTTCGGCCGCCATGCCATCCAGAACGGCTTCAAGACCGGGGTCCGGCCGGAAGCTCAGGTTCAGGCGCCGGAGGAGGGATTCTACGGCAAAGGCTGGCATCTCCAGCCGGATGCCGGCGCCGCCGCGGTCGGTTGCGATCAGGGCCTGCGGCGGATCGGCGGTCATTCGCGAGCGGATTGCGTCGATGTCCGCTTCGTCGAAGTCCGCATGGCCCCATTGCGCTTCGAAATCAAGGCGCAGGGCCTCGTCCGGGAAAAAGAGCAGGTCGGTCAGAGTGTCGATATCGCTGCTTTCGGCCGTCTCCAGAATCGCGACCAGGTCGGTGCAGCCGAAGGTGGCATCGAGATAGGCGGAGACATCGGGCGTGACCGCCAGGCCGTTTTCGATTTGATGGCGCAGCCAGAGGCCGAACCGATATGCATCCGCCGCAGGTGGCATAAACGAATTATACTATAGGTGCGCGGGACGTGAAAGCCCGGTTTCGGTACCGGCAATCCGCCCGATGGTCAAGACAGGCGCAAAGATTCGACCGCCAGGGGGAACGACCGGCAGCGCGAAGATTCGAAAGCGGATCGAAGCGTCTCGGTCCGCGGAAGCCTCATGATGGTACGCACAATTTCCCTAGCGCGTCGAACTGGGCGGCGAGCCGCTCGACTGCCTGGGGCAGTCCGGCGGTATGGTGGTCTGCGGATTGGTTTTCAATCTGTTTGGCGGTTTCGTGGAACGCGTTCAATCCCAGGTTGCCCGCGGCACCCTTGATGGTGTGGGCGCAGCGTCGCACCTGATCTTGATCGCCGGCGGCCAGCGCGCTGCGCAGCCGTTCAAGCTCGGCCAGGCCCGATGTCATGAAAAGCTCGATCAGTTCGCGATATTCCTCTTCCTCGAGCCCCAATGCGGCGCCGAGTTCATCAAACTTCACGGGGCCTCCTTGTGGAAGACATATTTATCGATTATCTCGAATACCTTTTCGCGCTTGATCGGCTTGGTGATATAGTCGTCCATGCCGGACTCGAGGCAGAACTCGCGGTCGCCCTTCATGGCGTGCGCCGTCATGGCGACGATCGGCAGCCGGCAGCCTTTGGACCGCAACAGGCGGGTGGCCTCGTTGCCGTCTATTTCAGGCATCTGGATATCCATGAAGATCAAGTCGAATGCCTGGGGTGCGGCGGCGTACTTCTCGACCACTTCGCGTCCGTTGACGGCAATTTCGATCTGGTATCCGGCCTTGCGCAGCATCATGGTGGCCAGCTTCTGGTTGACTACGTTGTCCTCGCCCAGCAGAATGCGCACCGAATGCTTCATGGCTTCGCGCACCGAGTACTGGGTGTGGATTTTGTTGCGGCCGCCGTTTTTCGCCCACCGCCCGGCCGCCCGGCCCTCTCCAAGCAGGCGGGCGATCATCTGCAGCAATCGTTCACGGCGCACCGGTTTGGCCAGAAATCCGTTGAAGCCGGCACGCTCGCATTTGAAGGCATCGCGCTCCAGCGCCGAGGACAATGCGATGAGCTGCAGCGTCTCGAAATCCCGGCCGTTTGCACGGATGCTTTCGGCCACCCGGTAGCCGTCTATATCCGGCATGTTGATATCCAGGAGGCAGATGTCGAAAAGTAATCCTCTGGCCCGCGATTCGCAAAGCGTTTCCAGAACGGACCGGCCGCCCTCCAAAATCTGGAGTTCCATTCCGGCCGAGGTCAGAATTTCAGAAAGGATCCGGCGGTTGCCCGGGTGATCGTCGGCCAGGAGGGCTTTCCTGCCGGCCAGCACCGCCGGGGCGACACGCACCGGCGGGGGGGTGTCCGACTTCTGCAGCCAGGCCGTGAAATGAAAGCGGCTGCCCTCGCCGGGCACGCTCTCCGCCCACGTGTGGCCGTCCATCTTGCCGGCCAGGTGGCGGCAGATCGAAAGCCCCAGGCCGGTGCCGCCGTATTTGCGGGTGGTGGATCCGTCGGCCTGCTGAAAGGGTTCGAAAATAAATTCGAGCTTGTCCTTCGGGATGCCGATGCCCGTGTCCTGGACGGTCGCATGGATGAACACCCGTTCGGCGGTCTCCGCCTCCATTTCGAGTGAGAGGCTGATTTCCCCCTGTTCGGTGAACTTCGGGGCGTTTCCCAGGAGGTTGAGCAATACCTGGCGGAAGCGCAGGGGATCGCCCTTGACCAGCGTCGGCACATCCGGCCCGATGTGGCAGAGCAGCTCGATCGGTTTGGCACCGATCTTGGGACGCACCAGTTCGCATACGTCGTATGCGAGAAGTTCGGGATCGAATTCGATGGCTTCGAATTCCAACTCGCCGGCTTCGATCTTTGAAAAATCGAGAATATCGTTGATCAGCAGCAGCAGCGCTTCGCCGCTGCGTTTGATGGTGCGCGTATAATCGAACTGGATATCGTCCAGTTCGGTTTCCAGCAGCAGGTCCGTAAAGCCGATCACCCCGTTCATGGGCGTGCGGATCTCGTGACTCATGTTCGCCAGAAACTGGCTTTTGGCCCGGCTGGCGGATTCGGCCGCCTCTTTGGCGTTTTGCAGTTCCTGCTCGGTCTGTTTGCGGGTGCTGATATCTTCGATGGTGCCCGTGAAGCACCCGCCCTGATCGGAAAATACGGGTGAGGCGTGCACATGCACCCAGCGGATTTCGCCGCCCGAGGTGAGGATGCGCAGGTCGGATGAAAAAGACCTGCAGGCGTTGATGGCGCTGTGCCAATTCGGCGTCACCCACTTCCGATCCTCGGGATGAATGAAGTCGGTCCAGAGTGAGGAGAGGCTTTCCACCAGGTTGATGCCGAAGATCTCCTGGTAGCGCGTGTTGGTGTAAATGCAGCTGCCGCTTTCACCGATTTCGAAGACGCCGAAGTGAATCGTTTCCGATATCAGGCGGAATCGTTCTTCGCTGCTCTTCAGTGCTTCCTGGGCGCGCCGGTTCTTTTCCTGTTCGAGTTCAAGCTCCTGGACGCGTTTTGCCAGCTCACGAAGGGTGGTCTTGCTGGTCATTGCGCAAAACTCCACGGGGGGCTCCGGCGTGTGGCGGTCGCCGCTTTCCATTGTTTGCATCGAAGGGGATATCGGCCGCCGGCGCGGCGACTTTAACAGGCTGTTGAAAAACTTCGCCTCAAGGCGTGATGCGGTGTTGCGCGGCGTTTAAAAACGCTCACATACTGCCGTGTATGCTGCGTTTTTTGAAAGCCGCGCGCCTTGCCTGACGGCTCGATGCTTGTTTTTCAACAGCCTGTCAGCCATGGCCGGGCTTAGGCCGGCGGTTAAAGATATTTGGCCATTTGCAGGAGCAGGTCGTGCTTGGGCACCGCTCCGGGAATGTGCTGGCGCAGTGTGCCGGCATCGAAAATAAAGAAGGAGGGGACGCTGAGAATATCGT
>JAEYRZ010000193.1 GCA_023435265.1 Pseudomonadota bacterium | reverse complement strand
GTCCGCCCCGGTTGCCGCCGGAAGCATTCTATTTAACCCGCGAGCCGAAGCTGGCCTTGTAGAATTCCCGGTTGAGCCGGGCGATATTGGCAATCGATATCTCTTTGGGGCATTCGGCTTCGCATTCTCTTTCGTTGGAGCAATTTCCGAATCCCAGGCGATCCATCGCGCGCACCATGCTCAGCGCACGCCGCGCGGCTTCCGGGCGGCCTTGAGGCAGCAATCCCAGATGGGAGACTTTCGCGCTCACGAACAACATGGCGGCGGCATTGGGGCAGGCCGCCACGCAGGCGCCGCAGCCGATGCACTGGGCGGCGTCCATGGAGAGTTCGGTGGTCTCGGGGGCGATCGGCGCGGCGTTGGCGTCGGGCGCGCCGCCGGCGTTGACGGCCATATAGCCGCCGGCCTGGATCAAGAGGTCGAGCGCGCTGCGGTCGACGGCCAGATCCTTGATCACTTTGAACGCCATGGCGCGGAATGGTTCGATGGCGAGCACATCGCCGTCGTTGAAATGGCGCATGTGCAGCTGGCACAGGGTGGTCCCTTTTTCGGGTCCGTGGGGCCGTCCGTTGACCACCGCGCCGCACATGCCGCAAATGCCTTCCCGGCAGTCGTGGTCGAAGGCGATCGGCTCGCTTCCGTCCAGGGCCAGCTGCTCGTTGACCACATCGATCATTTCCAGAAAAGACATATCGGTCGAGATGTTCTGGGCCCGATAAGTCTCAAAGCGTCCCTTGCTGCGCGGGCCGCTTTGCCGCCACACTTTGAGCGTGAGATTGATGGTCTTGGTCACTTGTAGCTCCTTTGCGTCAAATGCACGTTTTCGAAGGTCAACGGCTCTTTGTGGAATTCGGGTTTCTGGTCTTCGCCCTTGAATTCCCAGGCGGCCACGTGGCAGAAATCCTGATCGTTGCGCAACGCCTCGTTGTCGGGGGTCTGGTACGCTTCGTTGAAGTGGCCGCCGCACGACTCCTGGCGCGCCAGGGCGTCGATGATCATCAGTTCGGCAAATTCCATGAAGTCGGCGACCCGGCCGGCACGTTCGAGGCTCTGGTTCAAATCGAGTGCGTTGCCCGGCACGCGTACGTTCTGCCAGAATTCGGCGCGCAGTTCGCCGACCATCTCCCGCGCCTTTTCCAGGCCGGCGTTGTTGCGCGCCATGCCGCAGTGGTCCCACAGGATCAGTCCGAGCTGGCGGTGGAAGTCGTCGACCGTGCGCTTGCCCTGGATGGAAAGCAGCCTGTCGATGCGCGCCTGGACTTCCTTGTGTGTGGCCTCGAAAGCGGCGTGCCCCGTGTCGACCGTGCTCTTGGGCGTTCCGGTCAGGTATCCGCCGATCGTATAGGGCAGCACGAAATAGCCGTCGGCCAGACCCTGCATCAGGGCGCTGGCGCCCAGTCGGTTGGCGCCGTGGTCGGAGAAGTTGGCTTCGCCGATGACGAAGAGCCCCGGAATGGTGCTCATCAGGTTGTAGTCGACCCACAATCCACCCATGGTGTAGTGTACCGCGGGGTAGATCATCATCGGCGTTTTGTAGGGGTCTTCGCCGGTGATTTTATCGTACATGGCGAATAAATTACCGTACTTGCGTTCGATCACGTCGCGGCCGTCGCGCTGGATGGCATCGGCGAAGTCGAGGTACACCGCCAGACCGGTTTCCCCGACGCCCTTGCCGGCGTCGCACTGCTCTTTGGCGTTGCGCGAGGCCACGTCGCGCGGCACCAGGTTGCCGAAGCTGGGATATTTGCGCTCCAGATAATAGTCGCGCTCGCTTTCGGGTATCTGGTGCGGCGGGCGCTTGTCGCCCGGCCTTGCCGGCACCCAGACGCGCCCGTCATTGCGCAGACTCTCGCTCATCAGGGTCAGCTTGGACTGGTAGGTGCCGTGCACCGGGATGCAGGTCGGATGGATCTGCGTGAAACAGGGATTGGCGAAGAAGGCGCCTCGGCGATACGCGCGGTAGGTCGCCGTGACGTTCGAACCCATGGCGTTGGTCGAGAGAAAGAAAACGTTGCCGTAGCCGCCCGTGGCCAGAACGACCGCATCGGCGGCATGGCGTTCGATTTCGCCGCTGATCAGGTTGCGCACGATGATGCCCTTGGCATGCCCGTCGACCAGCACCAGGTCGAGCATTTCGCGTCGCGGGAACATGCGCACCTTGCCCAGGCCCACCTGGCGCATCAGGCTCTGGTAGGCGCCGAGCAGCAGCTGCTGACCGGTCTGCCCGCGGGCATAGAAGGTTCGCGACACCTGGGCCCCGCCGAAGCTGCGGTTGGCCAAAAGGCCGCCGTATTCGCGGGCGAAGGGAATGCCCTGCGCCACGCAGTGGTCGATGATGGCATTGCTGATCTGGGCCAGGCGGTAGACGTTGGCTTCCCGGGCGCGGAAGTCGCCGCCCTTGACCGTATCGTAAAACAGGCGCCAGATGCTGTCGCCGTCGTTGGGGTAGTTCTTGGCCGCGTTGATGCCGCCCTGGGCCGCGATGCTGTGGGCGCGGCGCGGGCTGTCCTGGAAGCAGAAGGCCTGGACGTTGTAGCCCAGCTCGGCCAGGGTAGCGGCCGCCGAGCCGCCCGCCAGTCCGGTACCCACCACGATGATGTTGAATTTGCGTTTATTCGCGGGATTGACCAGTTTGAGTTCGAAGCGGTGGCGATCCCATTTTTCCTTGAGGGGTCCAGCAGGAACCTTGCCGTCTAACAACATGGCGAATCCTTTCTATGCGCTGATCGAAAAGTAGATGGGCAGCAAACCGAAACCGAGACCGACCACAAGGGCGAAGATCAGGCTCAATGTGCGAATCGCCGGCGTGTATTTGGGATGATTGGCGCCCAAAGTCTGAAAGGCGCTCCACAGGCCATGGCTGACATGAACGGCGGCCACGATCATGGCCAATATGTAGTAGCCGACGTACAGAGGGTTGGAAAAGGCCTTGGAAACGATCTCGTAGATAGTGGTCCCGGTCTTATCCGCGAATGTGAAGTTCATTAAATGGAAGACGATGAAGATCAGCAGAAAAAGACCGGTATAGGGCATGGTGGCCGATCCGATCGTGCGCCCGCCGGCCGACTTGTTGACCTTGTAGCGCACCGGGCGGGCCTTGGTGTTCTCATAAAAGAGCAACAGGCCGAAAGGAACGTGAATCAGGGCCAGGGTGAGCAATGCGAGTTCGAAGACATACACCAGCACGCCCAGGGAATGCAGCTTGTCGGCGTAGGCATTGAAAGCTGCTTTGCCGCTGTAGACAGTCAGATTGCCGGCCAGGTGCGCCGCCAGGAATCCGCAGAATGCCAATCCAGTCAATGCCATCAGCAGCTTCTTGCCGATCGACGATTTAAAAGTGCCGACAAACCAGTTCATGAGCCCCCTCCACAGGTAACCGTCATTTGCGTAAGTGGAACCACCGGCCAACCCAACCGCGCGAAAACGCGTGGCTAATGGAAACCGAATTCATGGAAACCGAATTCCCGAGCCTGCTTTTCGAAAAGAGCAAGGGATGAGCACTATGGAAGAACATCGTTACTGTCAATAAAAAAGTTTTTTCCACCAACTGTCCCAATTTACACTTAAAAGCGATTCGGCCAGTTGTTTGCCGACCGGTGTTTTCAGGCGCTCCTGAACATTGGGCAACCAGGTCCGCGGGGTCTGATAGCCGATATCGTTCAAGGATTTCAGGTCGACCATCAGCGCCAACTGGTCGGCGTCATGGGCCATCCGCGCTTCCAGGCTCTCACCGGCCTTGAATTCATTGATCAAATCGGTTATGTCTGCTGCAAAAGACACGTCCCGCAGGCTGTCGGCCAAGGCCGTGGTTTCATCGGCACGCACATAGGGCTTCTGGACATAATTGAGGTCGCCGGTGCGCGCTTCCGGAAGGTCGTGAACGAGGCACATGCTGATCAACCGTCCCGAGTCCACGAGCGGCGTCAGCCGGGACATCAGAAAAGCGATGAAGGTGGTTTGATAGACGTGTTCGGCAACCGATTCGCGGCCGGCTCCCAGAAACTGATAGCCGCTGCGGGGAATATGCTTGAGAAAACAACCCTCGAGCATGAGTTCGGCAAGGCGTGGCCAGATGGCCGGTTTTTCCTCTAAACCCATTGTGGATTCTCCTTCGGTGAACTGATTGCAGGCCGGCGTGGGGCACCCAGATGAGCTTCCTATCAGACCTGAATCCGCCTGTCACCCCGCGTGCAACTTGACACGCCGGGCAGGATTGGGTAATACCCCGCATCGCATACATCCGCTGTACACGCGGCTTACCGTGACACGGCGCATTGGGCGCCGAAGGAACGGCCCCTGCATTTCGAAGGTGTCGAGAACTCACCATTATCGAACCATCGCCATTTCATTCCAACGTATAAGCAACCGTTCGTTCCCCGGCGGGGGGAATCGCCGAATCGATTAACACAGGAGACGCAACCAAGATGCAAGGTGAAATCGACATTATCCAGATACTCGGAAATGCCGGCTTGATGGTGCGCATGGTACTGCTGTTGCTGCTTTTTTTCTCGATCATGTCGTGGACCATCATCCTGATCAAATGGCGCTACATCCATCGGGCGCTGAAGGAGTCGGCCAGTTTCGTGGACTATTTCTGGAAGAGTCGCGATCTGGCCAGCGCGTATAACCGCGCCAAGCAACTCGAGGCCTGTCCCATGGCCCGCATCTTCCGCATCGGTTATTCGGAACTCAAGCGCGTCAGCCAGAGCCGTTCGACGGAACCGGATGAAGAACACACATCGATCAGCGGCCGCATATCGGGCGCCGAGAATGTCAAGCGGGCCCTGCGGCGGGCGATCACCAGCGAAACCAACCGCATGACCCAGATGGTCCCGTTTCTGGCCACCACGGGCAATACCACGCCGTTCATCGGGCTGTTCGGAACCGTATGGGGAATTATGAACTCGTTCCACGGCATCGGCAAGCTGGGCTCGGCCAGCCTGGCGGTCGTGGCTCCGGGTATTTCCGAAGCCCTGATCGCCACCGCGGCCGGATTGGCCGTGGCCATCCCGGCCGTTATCGCCTTCAACTACTTCATGCAGCGCATCAAGGTCATCGAATCCGAATTGATCAGTTTTTCAGCGGACTTTCTCAATATCATCGATCGGGACATCCTGCCGGCTAAAGGGAACTAGACCATGGCCATGCAAACGCAAAGCGACCGTTTGATGTCCGACATCAATGTCACGCCCTTCGTGGATGTCATGCTCGTACTGTTGATCATTTTCATGGTGACGGCGCCCATGATGATGCAGGGGGTGGATGTGGCCTTGCCGGAAGCCACGGCCAAGCCGCTGACCAGTCAGAAGGAAAATCTGGTGGTCACCATCGATTCGAATCTGAAGGTTCACATCAACGATTTCGAAGTGGAGCCCGATTTCCTGGGCGAGAAGCTGACCAAGATCCTCGAAAACCGCCCCGATCGGGAGGTCTATTTCCGAGCCGACAAGAGCGTCCCGTACGGCGAAGTGGTCAAGGTAATGGCCGAAATCAAGGCCGCCGGCGTGGAAAAACTCGGCATGGTGACCGTGCCGAAAGAAGAGGTGCAGAAGGGGCCGCGCAGGCAGAAATGAAACCCGTGCCGAAAGCTGCACCAGGCGCGGGGGTTCGCTGTGCGCCCGGCGTTGCGCGGCCTGTTTGCGGATTTGTCAAATGATCGATAGACGAGATCCATCTTACTCGAGATGATTAAACGTTCCAGGGCATACGCGGCCGACGGAGAACGTTCCCGCCTGCTGTGGCCGTTGGTGATTTCACTGACCGGCCATTTGCTGGTGTTCGGTTTCATCATCTTCAAGGCCGAATTCAGGCCGGGCATCGACTTCAACCCGAGCGCCATGAACGTTCAGATGGTCAGTCTCGCCGATCTTCCGGCCGCGGCTCCGCCGGCCAAGGGCGCAGCCAAAGCGGCCGCCCCGGGTGAAACCCAAAAGCCCGCGCC
>JAEYRZ010000089.1 GCA_023435265.1 Pseudomonadota bacterium | reverse complement strand
GTCACGACCGGTCCCAGGGGGGTGAACCAGCCGAGCAGCAACAGCAGCAAAGAGCTCACGATCGGCAAAACGGCGCGGGGGATTTCCTGGCGCAGCAGAAAGAAAAAATGCTTGAACAGCGACATGTCGGGCGGCGATTGGACGCGGCCGGTCTGCCGGCGCTCGATGATCTGCGACATGTAATCCATAATCAGGACACTGAACAGGACCTGGGCGACCAGGAACCCGACCACGGCTGCAATGGCGGTCAGCAGCAACGCCAGCAACCAGGAGAGCAGGTACCACAGCCAGACGATCCAGGCGCTGGCGGGCTTGTTCCACAGCAGCGCCATGATCTCGTAAAAGTTGGACAGGATCAGGGCGGCCGCCGCGATCGTGATGATCATCAGGATGGCGAACCGCAGCAATCCCAGCATCAACAACCGGGGTGTGCGCAGGCCCAGCGCAAGCCCTTTGAGATTGTAGGAAATCCCCTTCAAGAAGTCGTTCATCGCGTTTCCTCGCACGGTTGAATGCGCCCGACAGGCTGGCCCGAAACACGTGCCGCAGCGGCTCAGGGCATTTTAATCGAAATTGCCGAATTTACAAGCCCGCCCGATTGCGGCCGGCCGCGCCGTCCTCCCATCCATCCGACTAGAAATTCCTCAAGTCACTTCACGGCCACGCCGAAAATATGAGGTGCGAAAGGCAGCAGGCGCGACTGCACGAAACAGTCCATCTCCACTTGGCGGAACCCGGCGCCGGCGATCACTGCATGCGATTCGCGGTTCAGGTGACAACCCTCGAAAAGCCAGCGCCAGGGCCGCAGCAGAAATTCCTGCAGGCCGCGCATGGGGCTGCCGGGAAGTGCGGCGACATGCTCCAGAAAGATGTACCGCCCCCGCGGCCTGAGAATGCGCAGGGTTTCACCGACCACAGCGCGCGGATCCCGAACGCTGCACAGCACCAATGTCCCGACCACGGCATCGACGCTGTCGTCGGGGAGGTCGATCCGTTCGGCGCCCTGCGCATGGATCGCAAGACGGATTGAATGCCGGGCGGCTTTATGCCGCAGCAGCGGATGCATGGCCGGATTGGGTTCAACGGCGATCAAGCGGGTATTGCGGCTGTAATAGCGAAGGTTGGCGCCGGCTCCGGGACCGATCTCCACCAGCCGCGTCGGCAGAGTACGATAGACAACCCGCTTGCGGGCGCCGTAAATGCGGTGCATGGCGGCGTCCGCGCGGTCCAAAAGCCAGGCGTTGAGTCGTTCGCGGCGGCCGGGGCTTGAAGAAGTCATGGATCCTCCCGCATGGTCGACACGGCGGTGAATTGTCTTTTGGAGAAGATAGCCGCCCGCAAGCGCGGGTGCAACGACTTCCGGCAATTCTGCCTTGATCGTATTCGCTCAGGGCGGTCCCGGACTGACGTTCCATTAGAGCCGCTGATGATCTTCCATGCTGCTTGACCCTTGAACGTCTGACGGATATATGATCGATATTTTAGTTGAAATCACGCTTTCCGGACGGCAGTCCCACTTCAAGCCGCTCGCTGAATTCGCCTGAAATGGGGCCGCATGGCACGTCGCATCATCCGCTGGTACGCCGCCTGGGTTCTGGATCACCCTCTGCGGGTTCTGATTATTCTGGCAGCGCTGACCGCCGTTCTGGGATACAGGGCGCTCGATTTTAAAATCGATGCCTCCACAGAATCGCTGCTGCTCGAAAACGATCCGGATTTGCGTTATGCCCGCGAAGTCGGAACGCGTTACGGGATCGACGATTTTGTTCTGATTTCCTTTGCTCCGCATGCCGGAGACCTGCTGGAGGAAGCCAATCTCGCCGCCCTGCGGCAACTGCGCGACGAACTGGAGAAGCTCGACCAGGTTGCTTCGGTGGTGACGCTTCTGGACGTTCCGCTGCTGCAAAGCCCGCCGATCGATTATGTCGATCTCTCCGGCGGCATGCCCACCCTTGACAAAGGGGATGTTGACAAGAATCTGGCGCGGATCGAATTGCGCGAGAGCCCCTTCTACCGCGATCTGCTGGTCAGCCCGGATCTCCATACGGCTGCCATCGTCGTCTATCTCAAATCGGATTCGACCTACACGCAACTGGTGGCCCGTCGTTCTGAATTGCTGGACCTGAAAGGTGACGGGCACCTGTCGGCGGCGCAACGCGCCGAATTGAAGCAGGTAGTAAAAGGCATCAGCCGGCAGCAGGACCACATCAACGCCGTCCAGCATGCGAACATCGCCGCGATACGCGCCATCATGGATCGGCACCGGGGCCAGGGCGAACTCTTCCTTGGCGGTATCAGCATGATCGCGGACGACCTGATCACCTTCGTACGTAACGACCTGAAGATTTTCGGCATCGGCGTTTTCGCCCTGCTCGTGGTCATGCTGGGCATCATCTTCCGGCGCATCCGCTGGGTCGTGCTGCCCATCCTGTGTTGTTTCGCCTCGGTCGTGGCGATGATCGGCATCCTGAGCGTTTTCGACTGGCAGGTGACGGTGATCTCGTCCAATTTCGTATCCCTTCAACTGATCATCACCATGTCCATCGTGGTGCACCTGATCGTACGGTACCGCGAATACCGCGCCGCCAGTCCGCAGGCGAATCAGCGCACGCTGGTCGAAAGCACGGTGCGAAACATTTTCACGCCGTGTTTATACGCCACCCTGACGACGCTGGCGGGCTTCGCCTCGCTGATGCTGTGCGACATCAAGCCGGTGATTCACTTCGGCTGGATGATGAGCGCCGGCATCGTCGTTTCGCTGACCCTGACGTTCATTATCTTCCCGGCTGTGGTGCTGCTGCTGGGTAAACCCGACGTTCCACCCGCACGGCATTTCCGTATCTTTTCCTTGACCGGTTTCACAGCGCGCCTGGCCCGGAAACACGGCAGGGCGATCCTGACCGCCGCCGCCCTGTTTACTATGCTGTCCGCATGGGGCATATCACGGCTGGTCGTTGAGAACAGCTTTATCGATTACTTCAAAAGTTCGACCGAGATCCACCAGGGCATGAAAATCATCGACCGCAAGCTGGGCGGTACGACGCCCCTGGATGTCATCATTCGCTTTCCATCGGCCGCGCCGGATACGGAGGAGGATCCTTTTGCGGATGACCTGCTGCCGGCCGGGGAGGAGGACGACAACAAGTACTGGTTCTTCGAAGATCGCATGCAAATCGTCGAAGCAGTGCATGACTACCTGGAGGCGTTGCCTGAGACCGGAAAAGTACTCTCTTTGGGGACGCTGCTCAAAATGGGACGCGCGCTCAACCATCATCGATCCCTGGACAGCATCGAGATGGCCGTTCTCTATACCAAGCTGCCGGCGGAATACAAGGAACTGCTGCTGAACCCCTATGTTTCTTTCGAACACAACGAAGCGCGCTTCGCGATCCGCATCAAGGATTCTCTGGAGTCTCTGCAGCGGGACCGGTTGCTCAGGCAGATCCGCAGCGATCTGACGGCCAAGTTCGATCTGGCGCCCGATGATGTGCGCGTGGCCGGCACCATGGTGCTGTACAACAACATGCTGCAGAGTCTGTTCGCCTCTCAGATCAAGACCATGGGCTTTGTCGCCCTGGCGTTGCTGGTGATGTTTCTGATCCTGTTTCGTTCCATCAAGCTGGCCTTGATCGCGCTCTACCCCAACCTGCTTTCGGCCGGCAGCGTGCTGGCCTTGATGGGCTGGCTGGGCATT
The DNA here is from genome assembly GCA_023435265.1 of Pseudomonadota bacterium. Classification (GTDB taxonomy): domain Bacteria; phylum Desulfobacterota; class Desulfobacteria; order Desulfobacterales; family Desulfosarcinaceae; genus UBA2230. The sequence goes on along the minus strand of JAEYRZ010000089.1, from coordinate 469 downwards.
CCGCTCGACATGATGACCATCACCATCGCCGCCATCAGTATGGGCATCGCCGTGGACGACACGATCCACTACATCTGCCGTTTCCGGGAAGAGATCAAACGCGACGGCGACTACACTGCCGCCCTGCAGCGCTGCCACGGCAGTATCGGTTACGCCATGTTCTACACTTCGGAAGTGATCATCGTCGGGTTTTCCATCCTGGCGCTGTCCAACTTCTGGCCGACCATCTACTTCGGCCTTCTCACCGGACTGGCCATGGCAGTGGCCCTGGCCTGCGCCCTGATCCTTCTGCCCCGGCTGATCGTCTACATGCGGCCGTTCGGACCGGACCGGGGATCGATTTCACCGTCCCTGCCGCCGGGCGGATCCGGCCGCGAGGAAGAACAGGCCGAAGCGCTGGTCGCTTCGGTTTGACCGCCCGCGCCGGTCGGCGCTTATGAGCCGAATGCCTCGTTCTGCGGTTCCAGCT
>JAEYRZ010000017.1 GCA_023435265.1 Pseudomonadota bacterium | reverse complement strand
GACTTTGCCGGCCTGCGGGGAAAGGCGCAGCAGCAGATTGTGGGTACACAAGTTGACGCCCGACCAGAATCCGCCGCTGACGATTTGCAGCACGATGGGAATGACCAGATCCGCGGGCCGGACCATGACCCACAGCGCCGGCAGAAAAACGACGCCCCAGCCCGCCATCCGGATCACCGCCTTGTTCTTGATCTTGTCGGAGACGCTCCCCCACACCTGCATGCCGATCAGGTCGAGCACCGAACCGACGGTGGTCAACAGCGCCACGAAACCGTAACTGTACTTGAGATCGCGCAGGTAATAGAGTGAAAAGAACGGGGCGGCGAAGTAGACCGCAAAATTCCATGTAAAGGCAAACAGCAGGAAGCGCCGGAAGTTCGCCTCCTTGAAGGGCCCGGAGAGCTTCTGAAGCACTCCGCTGGGCGGTTCGGGCGAAGGGGGGCTTTCCGCGATGCGGTTCATGTAATGAAGGCTCAAGAGGCCGAAGACCACCGCGGCCGCCACCGGAACGCCGGCCGCCAGGTCGAATCGGCGCTGCTGCTCGAAGATGTCGACGAGGTTGCCGAAGATCAGAACGGCGGCGATGCCGGCCGCGCCACACAGCATGTTGCGCGTTCCGAAAAACGTCCCGCGGATCTCATCGGGTACGAGGTCCGAAGTCCAGGAAAGCCATGCGAGGTAGCTGACCTGGGCAAAGGCGTGCGAAACCAGGAAAACGGCCACGATCAGCAGGCTGTTGGCGGTCGGTCCGAATTGCGGCGTCAGGCCCAGAAACAGAATCGGCAGCCATAGCAAACGGGCCGCGGCCGCGGCGCGGAAGGCGACCTTCTTGCGGCAGCCGTTTCGGCATATATAGTAGGATCCGGGAAGCTGAACCAATGTGACCAGATAGGGGATGGCCGCCAGCAGGCCGATCATGAATTCGCTCAAGTTCAAATAGAGCGCAAAACCGGTCAGAAAAACACCGCTGACGAGGGTTCCGTAAACATGAGCGCACATTCCGTCAAAAAAAGAGAACCGGTAGTCCTTACGGTCGAGGAGCTGCATAGATGTCGCATGAGCCTGTTCATGAGTTGTTCCAAGTGGTTATAGCGCACGGAGAGTGCTTCCCCGCGGCATCGGCCGGCGGGATAGAAGCAACAGATATGCCATGCGGATAGCCGCATCGGTGATCCGGAAGTGCCTGGTGGGTTGAAGGGCGACTTCAGGTATGCCGGGGTGTCGGCGCAAGGGCGGCGACCATCGGTTCAGCGCCGCCCGGGGCCGTTCGAAAAACGATTTACGAATTCATCAAAGGAGGCCGTGATGAACGCCTGCGATCACCGCAACCTGGTCCTGCTTCCGGACCGCGCCAGGCGGCTGCGCTGCCGGCACTGCCATTTGACCATCCGGCCGGACGAACTTGAAAATGGATATTGTCCGGAATGTTTCGAAACGAGCGGCGAGAAGCACGCCGATTTCGAACCGTTGGCAGATTCGACCGGCACCCGCTACCAGTGCGAAACCTGCGGCGCCATCATCGATTACCTCCAGCGCGGGCGGTGACGGGGCGCCGCGCCTCGCCAGGCTCCTGTGCCAGGTTCCTGTTGCAGCCCCGGCAGCCCGCCCTTATAATAAGCGTAACCGAAGTGGACAGGAGACATTATGAACCAGGAGCGGCGCACAATGCAGGACAGACGTTCGGTCAAGGATCGGCGTAGGCTCTCGGCTCTCAAAAACTTCTTTCTGAGGATACCGTCAAGGCGTGCGTCACAGGACCGGCGCAGGGAGCTCGAACGCCGGACCGGCTGGATTCGAATTTCCAAATGGTCGAGCGCTTACCTGCCCACCTTGAAAATCGCCAAATTCCTCAAGCCCCATCGGCGTACGGATAAACAGCCGCCGCCGAAAACCTGACGGCAGCGGATCGCGGCGCATGCTCGACCGTATTGAACCGGACCTGCAACCACTACAGAACGCCATGACATTCATTCCCGGACTTCAGGCCGAAGGGGGGGAGGGCACAGCCTGCCTGTGCTTTTTCTTTGCCGAGGGCAAACTGCTGATCAAGCGGACGCCGCTCGGCTGCGGCGTTCCGGACCGCGCCGACATCGCCCGGTCCGAGATCCGGCCGCAACATGAAATGTACTTCGGCGCCCTCGATGGGCAGCCGTGCTATGCCGGGGGCCTGGATCGGCGCCCGGAGGCGCCGGAATCGATGGAATGGATCGATCTGCGTGCCCTGTTCGGTTCGATCCGCGAAGAACTGCTTTGGGTCGCCGGCCGCGCCAACCAGCTGGTGGACTGGAGCCAGAGCCACCGCTTCTGCGGGCGCTGCGGCGCCCCGACGGGGGACAAGGCGGACGAGCGCGCAAAAATCTGCCGCCGCTGCGGCCTGGTCAATTATCCGCGACTCAGCCCGGCGGTGATCGTGGCCGTCATCAAGGGCGATCAAATTCTGCTGGCGCGCGGAAGGCGCTTCAGGGCGCCGATGTTCAGCGTGCTGGCAGGCTTCGTCGAACCCGGAGAAACCCTCGAGGCTTGCGCCGAGCGTGAAATCCGCGAAGAAGTCGGCATCGCGGTGAAGAATATCCGCTATTTCGGCAGCCAGCCCTGGCCCTTTCCCAACTCGTTGATGATCGGATTCGTGGCCGAATACGCCGGCGGCGAAATCACCCTCAACGACGGCGAAATTTCGGAGGCCGGCTGGTTCACCAGGTCCGATCTGCCGCAAATTCCGCCCCCCCTGAGTATTGCCAGGCGCCTGATCGACTGGTTCGCCGGTTCCCGTTGAGCGGCCTCCGGCAAGACGGTCTTACCCCACCTGTCGGCGATCTCCACCATTGCGTTCGAGATCTTTCCCAGGAATGGAGTTATGGTTATCTGGAACGTTCCAGTTTGGTTCGACGGCACGTTCCAGGTGTGCCCGGATATCCCGGCACACGGTGCGCGATGGCAAATTTCCCGCCACTCGAGCATTTCAGATATCCGCAATGAAGCTTTGACATTTCCATCCAAGCTGATATGAAGTGCCGCTTATCACCCTCGTCAGGCAGGAACAAAATGCAAGTAAAGACCACGCGAATATTATCTCCGCCCAGCATCTGATAGAGCGTATCGATCCTGGCAAACGACGTCACGCGCAGGCTGCGCCGCTGCTGTGAGCGGCAGCCTGCGTGCGCATCATGGCGATCAATCTTGGCCGCCCGCCGGGTTAAGCCGTGAGCGTTCGGCGGCGGCTGGAACAATGGAGATAAATTCTGTGGCACGCCATCTTTCTGCCGTTTCGGTTCTCGTTTCGGCCTTTCTGGTCATGATCGGGGTGGGCGCGATCGTCGCCTTGCTGCCCCAGCGCGTCCTGGATCTTTCGGGTTCGCTGACCAGCGTCGGGTACCTGGCCGCGGCCTACGCCGTATCCAACATTTTACTGCAAATCCCCATCGGGCGGCTGGCCGACCGCTTCGGATTCAAACCATTTCTCGTGGCCGGTTATCTAATGTGCGCCGCGACCGGCTTGCTTTATTACTTCACTGAAACAGCGGCCCTGATTTTTGCCGGGCGGATGCTGCAGGGGTTGGGCGAAGTGCCCGTCCTGGCGCTTGCCCCTGCCCTGCTGGCCATTCAATTCCCGCTCGCTAAAGGGCGCTGGATCGGCCTCTACAATGCCAGCCTGCATGGCGGCCTCACCGCCGGCAGCATCCTGGGGGTCGTGACCCATCGGGTCTGGGCGGACCGCGAGGCATTCCTGCTGTTTGCCGGGCTGAGCCTTCTGAGCGGCATCATCGTGGCCGTGTGGACCCGGACACCCGCAAAGGTGCCGGAGCAGGCCCTGATCCGCTTTCACTGGCGCGATATCGCCGCCGTGTTCCGAAAACCCGCCAACCGTGCCGTATTGTCCGGAATCGTTTTGTACGGCGCGGGTTACGGGATTTTCATCACGCTCGTTCCCGCTTTTTTGATCTTACGCGAGGCGGGCCGATTCAGCGCCGGAACGATTTTTACACTCTTTTTCGTTGCCTTGAGCCTGGCGCAGTTGACCGCCGGACCTTTCGGGGACCGCAGGGGCCGCAAGGCTTCCCTGTACGGCGGCCTTGCGGCCGCCTCCGCAGGCTTCGCATCGATTTTCTTCTGCCAACCACCCTGGCTGTACGGTCCGCTGGCGCTGGGCGGGTTCGGCCTCGGCGTATTCTGCATTGCGGCCATGGCCTATCTGCACGAACGCGTTCCGGACACACTCAAGGGGACCCTTTCGGGAACCATCTACTTCGCCTGGGGTGCGGGATATTTTTTGGGACCGCTCGTGCTGGCCGCAGCGGCCGGGCGGATCGGTCTGCCGTCCGGGTTTTTGATCCTTGCCGGGTGTTTCATGCTGCAGGCCTTAGTGCTTCTCAAGCGGGTCGATCCGAAACCGCCAGCCCAGGCGTTGCGGCAGAAAATCCAGGACCCCATTGTCCCGGCGCAATCCCGCAGCGTCCCGGCCGCCCGGGAACCGATGTGAACCCCGGTCGGAAGCGAATGGCGAGCGACGGTGCGCCGGCCGGCGCACCGTCCTTGTGGCGGGAATTTGCGACGGCGTCGCCCGCACGTTGACAGCCGCCGGGATCTATGCGTACTTTCGCCGGTCATCGCCGTCGAAACGGCGAGGCAACACGCTCATTACCGAGGAGAGACCTGATGTCCACCGAATGGGAGGCGTTGAACCGCCAGGCGATCGAACACATGCAGGAGGGCCGATTCCAAGAGGCGCTCGAACCTGCCCGGGCTGCCGCTGAGGCGGCACGGCGCGATAAAGGCGAGGGGCATCTCGACTTGGCCGTGGCCTTGAACAATCTTGGCGAGTTGTACCATGCGCTGGGCGATTTCGAGGCCGCCGAATCGGCCATCCGGGAATCGCTGGCCATCTACGAAAAGGCTTACGGGGCGGAACACCCCGAACTGACCGACAGCCTGGCCAATCTGGCCGAACTGTGCATGAGCCGGGAGCGTTACGCTGACGCGGAGCCCCTTGTTCAGCGCGCCATTGAAATCCGCGAAAAGGCGCTTTCCGCCGATCATCCGGAATTGACGCCGCTGCTCAGGGCGTTGGCCGATGTCTATCACCATCAGGGCCGTCACGAAGCCGCTCGACAGGTACTGCAGCGCGCACTGAGCATCCTGGAAAACGCTTACGGCGTCGATCATCCCGATCTGGGCGCAGTGCTGACCAGTCTGGCGTTGATCTATCAATCCGAACAAAACCTGGAAGAGGCCGAGCCGCTTTTCCGGCGGGTGCTGAAAATCTACGAAGCGAAAACCGGCACCGACCATCCCGCCTTTGCTGCCGTTCTGAGCTACCTGGCCGGCATTTATCTGGCGCGCGGATTGTTCCAGGCCGCCGAACCCTTCCTGAACCAGTCTCTGGAGATCCGCAGGAATACCCTGCCTGCAAACCATCCGGACATTGCCGAGTCGCTGGACAAATTGGTCATGCTCTACGAGGCCACCGGGCGGCCCGGCGAGGCCGAGTCCCGGATGCGCGAAGTGCTCGCGGTGTATCGCGAAGGATACGGTGCGGAACACCCTGCCGCGGCTCAGGCGGCCAACAACCTGGGTGAGCATTATTTGAATCAGGGACGTTTGGACGAAGCCAGGCCGTTGTTCGAGAGCGCTCTGGCCGCGCGCGAAAAATCGCTCGGCGCCGACCACCCGGCCGTGGCGCAATCGTTGAACGACCTGGCGGTGCTGACCGCCCAGGCGGGCACGCCCGACGACGCCGAGGCACTGCACCGACGCGCCCTTGCGATCCGCAGCAAGCATTATGGCGAGGCGCATCCGGCCGTGACCCAGTCGCTGGAAAACCTGGCCGCGGTGCAGCGTGCCCGGGGGCGCATCGACGAGGCCGAGCGTCTGCTGCGCCAATCGCTGTCCATCTGGGAGAAGACCGTGGGCACCGAGCATCCGGCCACGGCCCAGGCGATGTACAATCTGGCCACCCTGATGGCTTCCGTCGCCCGCTACGGCGATGCCGAAACGCTGTTGCAGAACGCGCGCAGGATCCTGGAGATGTCGCTCGGCCCGCAGGCCGTGCCGCTGGCCATGGTGTACGAGACGCTCTCCAGAGTGTACGAGCAGCGGGGCGATATCGAGGAGGCCAGGGAATATGCGGCGCGCGCCCATAAGGTGCGCAATCCCGCGCAGATGCAAAAACCCGAGAACAATTAGGATGCTTTCAACGCCGGTTCGGCGCAGGCGTTTCCAGCGGACCGCCTGCGGCGGCCGCTGAAACGCTGGCGGGAAGTTCATCCGAGTAAACGCCCCGGGTGCCGCAGCGTGCGTGATATAACAGAACCTGATTGCGGCTTGCCTTTTTCTTTTGATATGTGGCGAAAACGCGACCTAAGGACAGTTGTTCAGTACCACACCCTGAGGAAAGGGTTCCCTTTTCTTAAGATATGGCGATCATTTCTCTTCAAGATGTGAGCGTGAGTTTCGGAGAGGTTCCACTGCTCGACCGGGTGGCGCTGCAGGTCGAAAAGGGCGAACGGGTCGCGCTGATCGGGCGCAACGGCGAAGGTAAAACCACGCTCCTGCGGTTGATCGCCGGCCGGCAGACGCCTGACAGCGGCCAGCTGGCCGTGCAAAAAGGCGTCACCCTGGCGGACCTGACCCAAGAGCTGCCGCCGGGGTTTACCGGCAGCGTGCGCGAGGTGGCCGCGGCGGGCGCAGTACTGCCCGAACACCGCGTCGCCACCATCCTGACCCGCCTCGGACTGGATCCCGATGCGCGCTTCGAGACGATGTCCGTGGGATTCCGCCGCCGGACCCTGCTGGCGCGGGCACTGGCCGGCGATCCGGATCTGCTGTTGCTGGACGAGCCCACCAACCACCTCGACATCGCCACCATCACCTGGCTGGAAGCGTATCTTCTCAAATATCGCGGCACCCTGCTGCTGGTCACCCACGACCGCGTTTTCCTGCGCCGCCTGGCCACGCGGATCGTCGAGGTGGACCGCGGCCGCCTGACCAGTTGGGCGTGCGATTACCGCACCTTTCTTGAGCGCCGCGAAGCCGCATTCGCAGCCGAAGCGGCTCAGCAGGCCAAGTTCATGCACAAGCTGGCGCAGGAGGAAATTTGGATCCGGCAGGGCATCAAAGCCCGGCGCACACGCAACGAAGGCCGTGTGCGCGCGCTGATGAAGCTGCGCCAACAGCAGCAGGCGTTGCGCAGCCAGACCGGCGACGTGCGCCTTCAGATCGAAGAGGCGCGGCGCACCGGCAAACTGGTGATCGAAGCCCAGGGCATCAGCCACGGCTTCGGCGCGCAGCACCTGATTGCGGATTTCTCCGTGCGCGTGATGCGCGGCGACCGCATCGGCATCATCGGTCCCAATGGGATCGGCAAAACCACGCTGCTGCGTATCCTCCTGGGCGAGGTTGCACCCCGGAACGGTCAGGTGCGGCACGGAACCCACCTGCAGACGGCCTATTTCGACCAATTGCGCGCCCAGCTCGAGGAAGACAAGAGCGTCCAGGAGAATATCGCCGGGGGCGAAGCCTATGTCGATTTCAACGGCCGCCGACGGCATGTGATGGGTTATCTCAAGGATTTTCTCTTTTCACCCGAGCGCGCCCGCGGGCCGGTGCGGGTCCTTTCGGGCGGCGAGCGCAACCGGCTGCTGCTGGCGCGGTTGTTCTACAAACCCTCCAATCTGCTCGTGCTGGACGAACCCACCAACGATCTGGACATGGAAACCCTCGAACTGCTCGAGGAGCGGCTTTTGGAATACTCCGGTACGATCCTGCTGGTGAGCCACGACCGCGAATTCCTCAACCATGTCGTGACCAGCACCCTGGTGTTCGAGCCCGGCGGCCGGGTGGTTGAATTTGCGGGCGGATATGACGACTGGCTGGCGCAACGGCCGGAAGCGAAGCGCGATTCCGAACCCGGGGCGGCACCGCTCCGGCAAGTCGAAAAACGCAGCAAACCGCGCAAGCTGACTTTTAACGAAAGCCGGGAACTGGCGGCCCTGCCCGGGAAGATCGAGGCGCTCGAAAACGAACAGCGGGCGCTTACGGCGCAGCTGACCGACCCGACGTTCTATAAGCAGGACGGGGAAGCGGTCGGGCGGGCCGCGGCCCGCGCATCGGAAATCGAACAGGCTCTGGAGCAGGCCTACGGTCGCTGGCAGGAGCTGGAAAGCATCGGTGCGGGCGCATGAATTATCTCGCGCATCTGTACCTCTCCCATCCGGCACCGCTGTGCCGGCTGGGTAACCTGATGGGCGACTGGGTCAAAGGCGCCGTGACCGGCCTTGCGCTGCCGGCGGAGGTTCTGGAAGGGTTGCGCCAGCACCGCGCGGTGGACCGCCTGGCGGTGAGCCATCCGGCCGTGCGCGCCAGCAAGGCGCGCCTCGACGCCCGTTTCGGCCACCTCAAACCCATTCTGATCGACATCTTCTACGACCATCTGCTGGCCCGTAACTGGGCGGCCTGGGGAACGGGAACGCTTGCCGGATTCGCCGCCCGTGCCTATCAATTGCTCAAGACGCATGAGGCCTTGTTGCCCGCCGCCTTCAGGCCGGTGGCCAGGCGCATGATCGAACGAGACTGGCTGGTCGCCTATCGGCACGCCCAAACGATCCGGCTTGTCCTGAGCCAGATGTCCGGCCGTTTGTCGCGGCTGAACGCGTTGGCCCAAGGATATGGCGAGTTAGTGCGTTGCGGCCGTCAGATGGAGGGCGAGTGCCGGTCGTTTCTCGAGGAGGCCCGGGAGATGGTGGCGTGTCGGTGGGCATCCTTCGAGGAAAAGGGACGCGGCGCCGAATGAATATTCCGGAAACACACCACAGCGAACAAGCGGAGATGCTGGCCAACCGGATCCGGAAGCGCTTTGCGCACCTGCATAAACGCTTTGCCCGGCAAAACATCGAGGTGTTCCGGCTTTACGATTGGGACATTCCCGAAATCCGCGCGGTGGTCGACTGGTATGCCGGCCACCTGGTGGTCGGCGAATACACCCGCACCCAATCGGTTCCCGAATGGCTGCCCCGGATGGCCGCGGCCGTGGCCCAGGCGCTCTCGGTTCCCGAAGACAAGGTGCACCTCAAGCGGCGCTACTATGGCAAGGCGGGCGGCAAGCGCTACAGCCGAATCGATTTTACGGACAAAATGATCGTGGTCGGGGAGCGGGATTTGAGATTCGTGGTGAATCCGTGGGATTATGTGGACACCGGACTGTTCTCCGACCACCGTGACACGCGCCGCATGGTCCGACTGATGGCCGCGGGCAAGGATTTTCTGAACCTTTTCTGTTACAGTGGGACGTTCACCTGTTACGCCGCCAAGGGCGGGGCGCGCACCACGGTTTCGGTGGACCGTTCCAAGACGGCGATCGCCTGGACCAGCCGGAACCTGTCGCTGAACGCGATCACCGGGTCCGCCCATCAATTGCTGCAGGCCGATGCCATGGATTATCTCGCCCGCGCACGGCGCGAAAACCGGCGTTATGATCTGGCCGTGGTCGACCCGCCTTCCTTTTCCACGACGCGCAGCCGCGAAGATCATTTCGACATCGCCGCGGATCATCCTCTGCTGCTCAATGCCGTTCGGGCGGTGATGCGCGAGGGCGGCAGCATCTTCTTTTCCACCAATCATCAGAATTTCACGCTGCGCGCGGAGGAGCTGCAGGTTGGCCGCATCGAAGAAATCACGGAGCGCACCATCCCGGAAGATTACCGACATAAGCGCAAAAGCATTCATCGCTGCTGGCTGCTTGGGGTCTAGCAGGCGGCCGGGCCCGCAGTGGGAACGAACGCGATCCTCAGGAGATTCTATGAAGAAAGCATGGTTGTCGATTCTGTTTTTGCTGGCATGGGCCGTCGCTGCCGCCGCCCAACCGTTTCCGATCACCCACATCCCCACGATCCAGACCGCCGGCGAGGGCTCCGTATCCGTCGAACCCGACCGTGCGCGGCTATTCATGCGCGTGGCCGAGGTCCGGCCGAGCGTCGCGGACGCCAAGGCCGCAGTGGACCGCAAGGCCCTGCAGGTCCAGAAGATGCTGACCGGCATGGGCATCGAAAAGAATCAGATCAACGCATCCGAGCTCCTGATTCAAAGGGCCGATCACCAACCCCTGCCGCAGGAGGACGGGAAGGAGATCACCTACGCGGTCAGCCGCCAGATCACGGTCGAGATCACGGATATTTCCAAACTGGATTCGGTTTTGGACCGCTCGGTCGCATTGGGCACCAACGAGATATGGCAGGTCGCCCTCTATTCCAGCCGCGAGGCGGACCTCAAGCTGGAGGCCATGCGCCTGGCAGCCCGGGATGCGCGGCGCAAAGCGGAAGCGCTGGCAGCCGAATTCAACCGTACGCTGGGAAAAGTGCACATGGCCGAGCATGAGTTCGGCTCCGGCGGTCCGGTCTTCCGCATGGCCGTCCAGGAGCACGGCGGGTCAGGCGAATTCTCTCGCGGCACCATTCGCATCGAGGCCCGTGTGGCGGTGGTCTACGAGCTCCAGTGAGCGCCGCATCCGGCCAATCGGTTCCTGGCCAGGATCGCTGGTTCCGCCGAACGTGGTTGATAACCGACGGAAGGTGAATTATGAATCGGCGCCGGCCGTACATGTCGGGGAGTTCGGCCGGGTATCGATTCGAGGAGTATGCGTGTGGGAAAAAGACCGCTGACACCTGCTTACGTTTTCTTTTACCTGTTGTTCTGGCCGGACACATGGCGTATCGTGATTGGCATCGCCGCCGCGCTCGTCCTGACCCCCTTGCTTTTATCCCCGGATGAAAATGTGCTCCGCACGGGGATGCTCCACATCATGATCGCCGCTATCGGTTATGCCGCCGCCGCTTGGCCTGCCAGAGGCATCGCGCGCGGCTTTAAACGGCTTCTGCTGAAATAAACTGAAAGTTGAACTCAGGGCCCAAAAAATGCGATAAGCGATCCTGGGTCTTTTCCACTCCCGAAGCTGGGCGGGGCAATCCGTTTTGTTGAACGAGAGCATAACATGATGAATCGTCTGCTTCTAGTCGTGGGAACCGTGCTTTTCTTTTCGGCGACGGCCACCGGCGCCTGGTCCCAGGGACCGGAACGCTTTTTTCACTGCGGCGACGGGCAGCTCCGCCTGTCCAGCGCCAAGAACGGACTCACCTTCGACGGCCGCTACCGCACCGGTCCCGGACAATACGACGCGCAGGCCCTTTCCACCATCTGCCGCGTTTTCGACGCGCCTTCCGAGCCGGAGCCTTGGCTTTCGGTGCGGCTGATCGAATTCATCGACTTTCTGCAGGACAAGATGCGCCCCGGTGCGCGGGTCATCGTCGTATCGGGATACCGGGACCCGGAATACAATACGATGCTCAATGACAAAGGCAATCTGGCCGCCAAGGGAAGCCTGCACCAGTACGGCATGGCGGCCGATATCCGCATTGAAGGCGTATCGGCCCGTCGGATCTGGAACTATGTGCGGCGGCTCAAGTTCGGGGGCGCCGGATACTACCAGGGCACCAATGTGCATATAGACGTGGGCCCCCCGCGCTTCTGGACCGAAAAAACCTCAGGTGTGGGTACGGGAATTTCCGATGACAACAAGATGATCGGGCTGGTGACCGATTACGACCGATACCAGGCCGGTGAAACCGTGGTGTTGCGGTTTACCCGCATGACCGCCTTCCCGGTGGGGGTTGCGCGCAAGTTTTACCTGGAGCGTGAAAACAGCCAGAAGGACGGGGCGGCGGCTGTTGAACCGATCGCTACATTCGAGCCGGTTTTTCCTGTGACCGCCGAAGAGGCCTGTCCCAAATTCGGCGACATCGCCCAGATGGCGTTCATCCGCGCAGGGCTGCCCGTGGAACTGCCGGCGGGACGTTACTTGGTGAGGACCACGTTCTGTGAAAATCCCTGGAAGGATATGCCGCAGGAAGTGACGACACCCGCCTTCGAAGTGGTTGAAAAGCAGATGCCGCAGTCTTGAGTGCGGAAATTTAGAAAATCGTGCATTCCCGTTCGCTGTCCGGTTTTTTCGATGCAGGCCGCTCGTGCAGTGCCGGATGCCCTTTCAAGGAAAGGTACGCCAGCATCGATGCGTGCGCCAGCCGTTTCAGGCTCGGGTCTTCGATAGCCAGCAGCCACGATCGTCTTTTCCGGATGAAGAATACCAATCCGGAGCTGAGACCCACGCCGCCGAAAAAGATGATCTGCAGGGCGGCGTCCAGCGTAATGATCCCGACCATGCCCATAAAGACCACAAAGGCGACCAGAAGGCCGACATAGATGCGCAGCCAATGCGCGAGACGATCCTGATACAGAATGCTCCACAGCATGGCGCGCGCCCATGCGGTACCGGGTTTGGGTGTTGATGATTGCATAGCGAACCTCGTCTCGAATGAAAATTCCATCGGTGGACGGGTGCCGCCCAAGGATTTCTTCTGCCCGGCGCCCCGGGCGGGATTCACCCGACGCGATCACCCGCCACCCTTGCATTTAACCTAAGCGAATCCCCGGGCATGTCAAAACGGACCAAAAAATCCGCTTGGCCGCGGACGGCATTGCAGCCATGCGACCGTGCAGTTCGCCACACGTGGATCCAAGGGTTCGCGGAATGGGAAATAAGGTCCTGTTTGAAACGCTTTCCAGCGTTCCGGGGCTGACACTCAGGGATAGAATGGAGACGTACGGCGGATGGCTGCAACTCCGTCACCCCCGCTTGAGGGCCATGAACGTCCCCAAACTGTTGCCGCCCGCAAATGCCAGGATGCTGGTGAAATCGCTGCCTGCGCTCTCTTTGAGAATCACGGTCAGGAGTGCGAAATTGACAAGCGTGATCATTCCGCTCAGGATTGTCGCCCCTGCGGTCTTTTTCAGGGCGACGTAACGGGTGTGCTTGGTTATGAGCACGTCGACAATGAAACCGGCGATAAAAATCAGAATCAGTTTCGTGACCATAACAACCTCGCGTTTCCGAGGAAGGAACGGAGATGTGCGACTGCCACTAACGTCTGCTTTACAGCATGCCTCGCTCGGACCAAGAGATCATGCGATCGAAGTGATTTCGAAACGGGTTGGTTTCAGGGGGGGAGCATCAGGGAAGTGGGTGCGGGTGAGTTCGCTTGATTGCTCCGTCACCCATGAACCAACGGCTTTTCGCTTGACTCCACGTTTCCTTCCTTTCTAAAAAAAGCCTAATATTCGATATTATGCCTAAATATAAGCTGAAATGACGTAAAAGTCAACTTTCTGGCTTGTATCCGTCCAATTGCGCCGCTTTTCATGAGGCAGCGATGGGGCCACGGCGGACTTCCGATGACGCGGTGCGGTTCGGCCCGCTCCGCCGGGAAGACCGGCGCCGATTGCATTATTCGACAAGCTGGGGGTATACTCATCCCCGCTTACGCTGCAATGGAGGTTTTCCGTGGATGCATTTTTCTCGCCGTGGTTGATCTGGTTTCTCCTGGGGATCGGACTGGCCTTTCTGGAGTTGGCGCTGCCTGGTTTTATCGTTCTGTTTTTCGGGATCGGCTGCTGGGTGGTTGCCGGTGCGCTGCTGATCCGGGATTTTTCGGTCACCCAGCAGGTGCTGATTTTTATCGTGGGCACGATCGCGTCGATCGTGCTTTTGCGCAAGATGCTGATGCGCATGTTCCGCGGCGCGTCTCAGGACGGGGCAGCCGAGTTCGAAGATTTTCCGCGTGGTGCGCACGTCAAGGTGATCCGGCGCATCACACCCGCATCCGGCGGCCGCATTCAACACCGCGGCACTCCCTGGGATGCGGCGGCCGATGAAGAAATCGAAGAGGGCGCCACGGTTGAAATCGTGCGCTATGCAAACGGAACCCGCCAGGTTTTTTTCGTCAAGAAAATCGAACAATAGAAGGAGTCGCGCATGTCCACCACCCTGATTGCCGTCGTATTCCTGGCCGCCCTGATCGTCGTCGTGATCCTCAAAACGGCTGTGATCGTTCCGCAGAAAAGCGAATACATCATCGAACGCCTGGGAAAGTACAACAAGACGCTGGGCGCCGGATTTCATATTCTGGTCCCCTTCCTGGACCGCGTGGCCTACAGGTTCTCGCTCAAGGAGGAGGTGTTCGATATCCCCAGCCAGACCTGCATCACCAAAGACAATGTCACGGTGGAAGTCGACGGCCTGATCTACCTGCAGGTCATCGACAGCAAGCTGTCTGCCTACGGCATCAACGATTACCGCCTGGCCTCGTCCCAGTTGGCCCAAACCACCCTGCGCTCATGCATCGGGCGCATCGATCTGGACAAGACCTTCGAGGAGCGCGAGACCATCAACGGTCAGGTGGTCGATTCGATCGATCTGGCGGCTCAGGCCTGGGGGGTCAAGGTGCTGCGCTACGAGGTCAAGGACATCCTGCCGCCGGAATCGGTCAAGAAGGCCATGGAGGCCCAGATGACCGCCGAACGCGAGAAGCGGGCCGCAATCGCCAAGTCAGAGGGCGAACGGCAATCCACGATCAACCGGGCCGAAGGCGAGCGGCAGGATGCCATCCTGCGCTCGGAGGGCGAAAAACAGCGCCGCATCAACGAGGCCCAGGGCCGCGCCCAGGAGATCCTCGCCGTCGCCCAGGCGACCGCCGCGGGCCTCAAGGCGATCGCCGAACAGCTTCAGGCTCGGGGCGGGCAGGAGGCGGCCAATCTGCGGGTCGCCGAGCAGTATGTCAACGAATTCGGCAAATTGGCCAAGGCTTCCAACACCCTGGTGATCCCAAACAACGTAAGCGACCTGGCCGGAATCGTCACCTCCGCCCTGACCGCCCTGCAGAAAGTCAAGAGCGAGCCGAACCGGCCGTGATGCCGCAATGCGCCGGCCGCCGTCGAGACTCCTCGTTGACGCCGGCCCGCCCGGAATTAGTTTGTGGCCGCTCCTTCCCTTCAAACCAGGGGCGTCAAGCCCCTTTCCATGAAAGAGAGGCCTTCAATGAAGACGATCCTGGCGCGGCGGCACCCCGCGGTCTATGTGATCATCGGACTGCTGGCGAGCCTGGCGTTGATGTTCCTGACCGGCGCGGCGGGCGGCGGGCCGGAAACAGGCCGGTATGAACTGTTCTGCGTGGTCAAAGGCAACTTCACGGATGTCTACGTACTCGACACCACCTCGGGCGTCGTCAAATGGGTGGGGGACGATATAGGCAAGCCCTTTGAGGCGATCAAAGGCCGATAGGCCGAGCGCCGTCGTCACTGCTTGCCCTTGAGCAGGTCGGCCAGCGCCTCGAAAGGCCGGTTGCCCAGGCCGGAGTCCTTTCGCTCGGGAGCGGTATCCTGTGGGTGCCGCGCAGCTCCCGTTTCGTAGGCGTCGGCCACGGCATCGCGACCGTGTTCGTTATCGTGGCAGTAAACGCAGAGCAGTTCCCAGTTGCTGCCGTCCGGCGGATTGTTCTCGTGGTTGTGGTCCTTGTGGTGCACGGTCAGCTCGCGGAGCCGTTTGCCGCTGAATTCGCGGCCGCAGCGGGCGCAGAGCGCCGGGAAAAGCTTGAGTGCGCGTTCGCGATAGGTTGCTTCACGCTGCTGGCGGTTGCGGCGCGCCTCGGCCATGAGCTGTTCCAGATTGGCGCCGCTGGATTTCTTTTTCAAGGCCATACGCATTTCCTTCCCGTTGGATTCAGGCGAAGCGAAAAGTAATCCATCTTGAATCGGAAGTCACGCACAGTCCGGTGCGCCCTCGCCCCGCCCGAGCAGTAAAAACGCCAGGCCCAGGCAGACGATGTTGGCGGCCAGGCAGACCAGGAATGCATTGTGAAAACCGGCCAGTGGATAGAGATCGCCGACCTTGCCGGCTTTGTCGAGGATGGCACCGGTCAGCACCTGGAAGGCGGCCACCCCGAGGAACGGCGCCGGATTCAGCAGCCCCGAGGTCAGGCCCATCAGGCGTGCGGGCGTGCTCTCGCGCACGATGGCCCAGAAGATGGTGACGAAACCGCCGGCCAGGATCCCCAGGATCAGCTGCAGGGCGCCGAGTCCGGCCGCCCCCAGCGGCGCGTGCAGGAAAATCAAAACAGCCCAGCTCAGGGTGTATCCTCCGAGGATGACGATCAACAGCCGGCGTTTGCGCATTCCGAAACGCTCGCTCATCCATCCCAGAAGGGGCGAACCGATAATCACCCCGGTGGGGATCAGCATGTTCAATTTGCTTGCGGCAATGGCATCCAGCCGCAGGGCGGCCATCAGAAAGGGTGTGGCCCAGAGGCCCTGAAGGGTGACCAGGGTGCCGTAGCTGCCGAAGAAGATGAGCGCCGAAATCCAGAATTGTCCGGAACCCAGCACCTGGGCGACGTCGCGCCACAGGCCTGACTGCAGGCCGCCTTCGTTTTCCGCGCGCGCGGGCATCTTGACCGTGGCATGATCGCGGGTCTTGAGCAGCGTGACCACTCCCAGGATGAACGTGACCGCGCCGATCAGGACGAAGGTCGACCGCCATCCCCAGGTCGCCGCGGCCCAGGCCAGCGGCGTGGTCGCGATCACCGCACCCAGGTTGCCCACCGACATCAACACGCCCAGCAGGCCGGCGAAGGCTTTTTGGCCGAACCATACGGCAAGCGCCTTGAGGGCCGGAACGTAGACACCCCCGACGCCGATGCCGATCAGGCCCCGGCCGAGCGCGGCGATTGCGACGCCGGGCGCCGCGGCGAATATCAGGCAGCCCGCCGCGGCCACCATCGACCACCAGCCGATCACGCGGCGCGGTCCCAGCCGGTCGGCGAGATAGCCCACCACGGGCTGTTCGAAGGCGTAGAGATAGAAATACATCGAGGACATGAAACTGAGCGCGGTGGCACTGGTGCCGAACGCCGAAAGGAGGTCGGTGACGATCACCGAAGTCGACACCCGATGAAAGTAGACCAAAAAATAGACCAGGCAGATTACGCCGAAGACGACCCAGCGGTGAGCGGATGCCGGGGTTTCGGTGTCGTGTTTGGAGGGGTTCGTCATTTCAGGGCTTTCGTCGCTTTGCACGCAATGGTTTCATTTGACATGCGCTGCCGGTGAATCCGGGCGGGGCCCAGCATAGTGCTTTTGGTCTTTAAAAGCGATATGAATCCATCGCTTTTCCTCACCCGCATCCATAAAGAACAAAGGAGAGACGCCATGTGTTCCCTGAACGAACGGCAGGCTTCGATCGCCTCGCTGCGCTACTATCCTTCGCAGCTGGAGGCGGCCGTGGCGCCCTTGTCGCCGGCCCAGCTGGATACCCCCTGCGGTCCGGGCGAATGGACGGCGCGCCAGGTGGTCCATCACATCGCCGATGCCCACCTGAACGGCTACGTGCGCATGAAATTGGTCCTGACCGAAACCAAGCCCATATTGAAGCCCTACGATCAGGACGCCTGGGCCGCGCTGGCGGACATGGATGCCCCCGTTTCCACGAGTCTCGCCATGCTGCGCGGGCTGCACGAACGCTGGTCCCGGCTGCTGACCGATTTGGCCGAGGCGCAGTGGGATCGCTGCGGCGTCCACCTGGACAACGGTCTGATGACCCTGACGGCACTGCTCGAGAGTTATGTCGCGCACGGCGCCGAGCACCTTGCCCAACTGCAGCGCCTGCGGCGCACGCTGGGCCTGGATCGTTAAGCCGGGCGCCGACCGACGGCTTTTTCCAGGACTTCCGCCAGGCGCGCGCGATCGGCATCGCTGTTGTACAGATGCGGCGCCACGCGGATCGCGTTGCCGCGCACGCTGACATAGACTTTGTCGCGGGCCAGCGTGGCTGGAAGATCGGGAGGGAGAACCCCGGGATGATAAAGCCCCAGGAGATGCGGCGCGCGGGCGGACTCCGGCGCCACCCTGAACCCCATCCGTTCGGCCTGCCCGGCGATCCACCGTGTGGTGATGCGCAGCGTGGCGCCTATTTCTTCTACACCCCACTTCAGGATTTGCTCCAGCGCGGCGCGGGCCATGGGCGCCAGCAGGAAACTGCTGCAGGCGCCCATGTCGAAGCGCCGGGCGCCGGGTTGAAAGGTGTCGCGGAAATCGACCAGCCGTGCGAAATCTTCGGAATGCTCCCGGTTCAGCCAGTTGTCCTCCAGCGGCGTTCCGTTGAGCCACTTTTTATCGATGTAGCAAAATCCATAGCTGTAGGGACCGAGCAGCCACTTGTGGGCGGCCGCAACCAGAAAATCGGGCTGTATATCGCGTACCGAAAACGGCAGGGCGCCCAGCGACTGAATGGCGTCCACAACCAGGGCGGCGCCTACCTCCCGGCAGCGGGCGCCGATTGCGGCCAGGTCCAGCAGGGTTCCGTCCGTCCAATGGCAGTGGGGCAGGGCGGCGACGGCCGTGCGTTCGTCGATCGCCGCCAGCACCGCCGGCGTCCAATGCAGGTCCTGCGGCCGGGCCACGGTCCGGATCTCGGCGCCCGTCCGGGCCGCCAGGCGGCGCCAGGCATACACGTTGGAGGGAAACTGGTCCTGGAGCACGACGATGGTCTGGCCGGCCGCGGCCGGAATGTTGAGCGCCGCCAGCGCGATACCGTAGGAGACCGCCGGAACGATCGCCACCTGGTCTGAATGCCCCTCGATCAGGCGGCCGAAAAGGCTGCGGTTCGCTTCGGCGTCTTCGAAAAAGTCGGCCGGCCGGATCGTCCAGGGCGCTTGTTTGCGCCGCATGGCGTGACGACCGGCCGCCTCGGCGGCGTGCATCAGGGGCGCGGTGTAGGCGCAGTTGAAATAGGCGGTCTCCTCGGGCAAATCGAACAAATGGCGTTGGCAAGGGATCATCTGCTGCTCCGCTGAAACGGGTTCAAACCTGCACACGGTACTCTTAGACCATAACGCCGGCCTGGAAAAGGCACAGAAGAACCGAATTTGAACGATAACAGATCCAGCCGGCAGGACCAGGATCTGTCATGCCCGATTTGGATGCATTCTGTACCTGTAAACCGATTTTCGATATGGTAGGGTGACACGCGCTGATGCAAAGGAGAAGCAAAATGAAGAAAGTGATCCACACCGACAACGCCCCCCGAGCGCTGGGACCATACAGCCAGGCGGTTCAGGCCGGCAGTTTTTTGTTTACATCCGGACAGGTCGGCATCGATCCGGCCACCGGGAAACTGGTGGAAGGCGATATCCAGGGCCAGACCCGCCGGGTTATGGAGAATCTCAAGGCCGTCCTGCAGGCGGCCGGCTGCGATTTCGGACAGGTGGTCAAGAGCACGGTGTTTCTGGCCGACATGCAGGATTTTGCGGCCTTCAACACGGTGTACGGGAGCTATTTCAGCGCTCAGCCGCCGGCGCGCAGCACCTTTCAGGTGGCGGCCCTGCCGCTGGGCGCCAGAGTCGAGATCGAGATGGTGGCGGAGATTGCCTGAAGCCGGACGGAGCATGATGCGGCTTGAAAAGCGCGGAGGAGCGCCTAAATTGAAGGCGGTCTGATTGCGTTCGTATGCCCGACTGCCCGAGGATCCTTCAATGCGCGGCCGCCAGGCAACGATTTTCAAGGAGGCCCCCTGTGATGGATCGAATGCCGCTGCGTTCGGCCGCCGTCGCGCTCGCCCTGGTGCTGGCCCTGGCGGGGGTGTGCCCGGCGGCGCTTGCGGCCGCCGCCCCGGAGTATTCCGAAGGCCGCATCGTGGTCACCGCCCGGTGGTTGAACACGCATCGCAACGACCCGCACCTTGCGATCGTGGATGTGCGCGAGCCGAAGGCTGTTTCGGGGGGCTTCATTCCCGGCGCACTACACATGGATTGGCGCCTGTTTCAGCAAGCCGATGCGGTCCGCGGCCTCGGCGTTTTCTTCGTTGGCGTGGACCGTGCGCAGCAACTGCTTGGCCGAAGCGGCATCCGCCGCACGGATCGGGTGGTGCTGTACGACGCCGAGAAACGCGATGGCGGGGCAACCGCGGCGTATGTCTTCTGGGTGCTCGAGCTTCTGGGACACCCGGAAGTGATGGTGCTGGAACGTGGGTTCGAGGCCTGGACCGAAGCCGGATTCGAGGCCGCAGCGGCCCCACGGACGGCAGAAGCCGTGCCCTACCGGTCGCCGGTTGACGAACTGCGCCCCGAGCGCTGGGCCGGAAGCGCGTTCATCCGGACCCGCCTCGGCGATCCGGGCTTCCAGATTCTCGATGTGCGTTCGCCGGATGAATACCTGGGCAACGTCGTCACGCCGGGATTGGACGGCCGGCCGCTCAAAGCGGGGCATATCCCCGGCGCCGTCAATATCGATTACCGCTTGAACTGGAGCGATCCGGCCCGCAAAACCATCAAGGCACCGGGCGATCTGCAGCGACTCTATGACGGGCTCGATCCCGGCCGCGAGGTGGTCGTTTATTGCCTGTCCGGCCGGCGCGCATCCTTTTCCTATTTCGTTCTGCGGGCCATGGGGTTCGAGAAGGTGGCCCTGTACGACGGTTCGTGGCTGGAGTGGGGCAGCACACGGCTTTCCTATCCGGTGGAGACCCGTCCCAATCGTTTCGGGCGGAAGAACGGATAACCCGTTTGAGGGATCAGCGAGAGGAGATCGGAATGCGCATCGCGATCATGGGAAGCGGCGGCGTCGGCGCCTACTACGGAGCCCGCCTGGTCACAGCCGGCAATGCGGTGACCTTTATCGCCCGCGGCGAGCACCTTGCGGCGATCCGCAGCCAGGGGCTGCGCGTGACGAGCATCAAAGGCGACATGCTGCTGAAAGAGGCCGCGGCCACCGACGACCCCGCCGCAGTCGGACCGGTCGACCTGGTGCTGGTGTGCGTCAAGACCTGGCAGCTCGAAGCGGCCGCCCGGGCGATGAGGCCCATGATCGGCCCGGACACGGCGGTGCTTCCGCTGCTCAACGGTGTGGAGGCCTACGAGCAGCTGAAAACGCTCCTGCCGCAGGGCATCGTTCTGGGCGGGCTGACCCGCATTCTCAGTTTCATCGCCGGCCCCGGCCATATCCGGCATACCAGCATCGAACCCTATATCGGCCTTGGGAGCATGGACGGCGCACACCAGGAGCAGGCCCGGCGCATTGTATCCGTGCTGACCGCCGCCGGCATTCAGGCCGAAATCCCGGGCGATCTTTCCGCCGCGATCTGGGCCAAGTTTCAATTCGTCTGCGCCTGGGGCAGTGTGGGAGCCGTGACGCGGGCACCTATCGGCGCGATCCGCGCCATTGCGGAGACCCGTGCGCTGGTCGAGCGGTGCCTGGACGAAATCGGCCGCGTTGCCCGCTCCCGCGCCGTCGCTTTGAAACCCGAGCTGGCGGCGCGCCAGATGACGTTCATCGACGCCCTGGACCCGGAGAGCACCACATCGCTGCAGCGTGATGTCGCCGCAGGGCGCCCGTCCGAACTGGACGCCTGGACCGGCGCGGTGGTGCGCCTGGGCCGTGCATCGGGCGTCGAAACTCCGGTCCATGCGATGATTTACGCCGCGCTGCTGCCGCAGGAGCGGGCCGCACGGTCCGTCCTTCAGCGATGACTGCAAATGAAAAAGGTAACGAAAAGGAGCGATGCCATGTTCATGGATCTGATCACCAAACGCCGCAGCATCCGCCGCTACGATCGGCGGCCGGTGGAACCCGGGAAAATTGAACAATTGGTGGAAGCCGCCCTGCGCGCGCCGTCCGGCCGGGATCTGCGCCCCTGGGAATTCGTGGTGGTGACCGACAAGGCGGTGCTCGAACGCCTCTCACAGGCCAAGCCGCACGGAGCCTCCTTCCTCAAGAACGCGCCGTTGGCCGTCGCCGTATGCGTGGATCCGCAGAAAACGGACGTGTGGATCGAGGATGCGGCCATCGCCACCACCTTTTTGCACCTTGCAGCCACCGACCTGGGCCTCGGCAGCTGCTGGATCCAGATGCGCCTGCGCAAGCACGAGGACGGCCGCGACGCCGGAGCGCATGCGGCCGAAATTCTTGGCCTTAAGCCCGGCATGGATGTCCTCGCGATCGTGGCCGTCGGCTACCCGGACGAACAGAAAAGCCCGCACGCCAAAACCGAGTTGCCTTACGATAAAGTGAGCTACCGCTAAGTCCATATATTCTTAAGTATCGTAAAACATCATAGCGGGGTCGGGGTCGGTATCGGGTTCGCAATCGAATTTGGATATCGATATATACCGATTCCGACCCCGAGACCGCCGATCATCAACCCAAACCGATTCCACAGGCAGCACGTTATGGATGATAGGATTCTCGTTAAGTTCCCGGCGCAAGCTGCCCGGCCAGAGATCCCGCCCGGGTATGTTGCGGGTCGCCTTTCCTGTACGCCCCGGCCTGGTTCCGACGCGTGGACCGGATGGATGTTGACAACCGGGGCCGAGTCGTCCCAATGTGAAGATCAGCAGTAAACCCTTTGCGGGTGCGATTCGCATGAGACGGGAGGTGTTGATATGGGGATGATTAAAGAGTTCAAAGAGTTTGCCGTGAAAGGCAATGTGGTCGACATGGCGGTCGGCATCATCATCGGCGGCGCGTTCGGCACCATCGTCAAGAGCCTTGTGGATGACGTGCTCATGCCGCCCATCGGCCTTTTGCTGGGCGGCATCGACTTTTCGGAATTCTTCATCGTGCTCAAGCAGGGCGCCAAGGCGGCCGGCCCCTACGCCGCGCTGGCGGATGCGAAGGCGGCCGGCGCAGTGACCGTCAATTACGGCCTTTTCTTCAATGCGGTGATCAGCTTCCTGATCGTGGCCTTTGCCGTATTCATGCTGATCCGCAGCATCAATATGCTTCGACGGCAGGAGAAGGCGCCGGCGCCGGCACCCACGACCAAAGAGTGCCCTTTCTGCATGTCCAGCGTCGCCATCAAGGCCACGCGCTGTCCGCACTGCACCTCCGAAATCGCGCCGCTCAAGGTGGCCTGATTCTCCTGCCGGTCATCCGCGCCGGCAGCTTCGGCATTGACGTGGAACCGGCGTCGACGTTGCCGTAGCGAAGCATCACTGCGGCACGAACCGCCGGGCCATGACAGCCGCGGCGATCCAGGAGAAGTATGCCAGGCGACCAGGCCCTCGAACGTTCCGTACTCGTTGTCACCACACTGACCTCTTTTCTGGGGCCTTTTATGGTCTCCTCGGTCAATGTGGCGCTGCCCGCCATCCAGGACGATTTCGGGATGGATGCGGTGCAGCTGAGCTGGATGGCCACCGCCTACCTGCTGGCCACGGCGATGTTTCTGATCCCGGCCGGACGGCTGGCCGATATTCACGGCCGCAAAAAAGTGTTCACCCTCGGCCTCGCGGTATACACGCTCGCCTCGGGCCTGGCGCTGCTGGCGCCTTCGGCCGCCAGCCTGATCGCCGCGCGGTTCCTGCAGGGCAGCGGCGCGGCCATGTTCGTGACCACCGGGATGGCCATCATTACATCGGTCTTTCCTCCCAGGCGGCGCGGTAAAATCATCGGGATTTACGTTTCGGCGGTATACGTGGGGCTTTCGCTGGGGCCGTTCATCGGCGGGTTCATCACCCAGCACTGGGGATGGCGCCACCTGTTCAGCATGATGCTGCCTCTGGGTCTCGGCATGATCGCGCTCACCCGCCGTTTCCTCAAGGGCGAATGGGCGGACGCGAGCGGCCAGAAGCTCGATTGGCCCGGCAGCCTGATCTACGGCGCGGCGGTCGCAGGCCTGGTGATCGGCGCCACCCATCTTCCGTCCGGCCGGGGCTACCTGCTGCTCGGCGCCGCGCTGCTCGGCCTGGTGCTATTTGTTTGGCGCCAGAAGCGCGCCGCGCAGCCGGTCTTCGACGTCAGTCTTTTTCAGACCAACCGCACTTTCGCGTTTTCGAGCCTGGCGGCGCTGATCAATTACGCCGCGACTTTTGCGCTCGCCTTTCTGCTGAGCCTCTTCCTGCAGTACCTGAAAGGGCTGACGCCGCAGGCGGCCGGCATGCTGCTGGCTGCCCAGCCGGTCACCATGGCGGTCTGTTCGCCGCTCGCCGGCCGGCTCTCCGATCGCATCGAACCGCGTCTGCTGGCCTCTGCCGGAATGACCGTGACGATGCTGGGACTGGCCGGGTTTGCCCTCCTGCACGCCGCCACGCCCGACGGGCTGATCGTGGCCAACCTGATCTGGCTGGGCGTCGGGTTCGGTCTTTTTTCGTCGCCCAACATGAGTGCCATCATGGGCTCGGTGGAGCGGCGCCACTTCGGCATCGCCGCCGGTGCGGCCTCCACCATGCGCCTGCTGGGGCAAATGCTGAGCATGGCCGTGGCCGCCATGGTGCTGGCCGTTTTCATCGGCCGTCAGCCGATCCAGCCGGACAACTACGCGCTCTTCCTCAAAAGCACGCGGACCGTATTCGCGATCTTCAGCGCGTTGTGCCTGATCGGCGTCTTTTTCTCCCTGCTGCGCGGAAAGCTGCGCGAATGACGCACCACGGCGTGTGCCGGAAGCAAGGCGACGATCACCGGAACACCGGAACCGTCCCGGGTCTCCGATGAGGCCTGCCGCCCACGGCGCGGAACTACAGGCTTGATGAATTCGTAAAAAGTCGCTTTTCGGACGGTGCCGTAAAAAGTTCAAGATCAAGGCGCCGCGCTCCCGTGTCCCGAGGCGTACTGCAGTATGCCGCAGGGACAACGGAATGAAGCGCAACGCAGATATTGGACTTTTGACGGTGTCGTCAGGCTTGACCTGTCTACGGCTTCATAGTTTAGGAATCCGGCGGACATCACGCCCAACAGAGAAAGGAGCTTGTATGGAGACGGCGTTCATTCCCCGGAGGATCGTCAACCGCGGGCGCCAGCACTACCCGGCGCCGCCGGAGCGCGTCTTTCCCCTGCTGTGCCCGGTGCGCGAATATGACTGGCTGGAAGGCTGGAATTGCCGGATGATCTGGTCCGACTCAGGCGCCGCCGAGGAAAACTGCATTTTCAGCACCGATTTCGCGGATGTGGGTGGCGCGGAAACCTGGATCGTGAGCCGCTACGAACCGCCCCGGGCGATTGCCTTCGTGCGTTTCGGTCGGCAGGATCTGATCATCCACCTGTCGATCCACTTGGCCGCGGCCGCGGACGGAAGTACCACCGCCGACTGGACGCGCGTATGCACCGGTCTCACCCCGGCGGGTAACGCTGTGCTGGCCAATCTGGGAGAAGACGTGTACCAGGGGGAGATGCGGGTGCTGGAGCGTACGTTGAGCCATTACCTGGCCACCGGCCGCATGCTGACCGGCGTCACCGGCCATTACCGCAACAGGCCGCGGGACCATGCTGACCATCGGTAAAACCGCACGGCGATTCGGGCTGTCGCGCACGACCCTGCTCTATTACGACCGCATCGGTCTGCTGCGGCCGTCGCTGCGCAGCAGGGCCGGTTACCGCCTTTACAGCCGTACGGACATCGTGCGCCTCGAAAAGATCGCATTTTTCCGGGGCACCGGATTGGGGCTCAAAGAGATCGGGCGCCTGATGGAAAGCGGCGCTTCGGAGCTGCAGGCGCTGCTTGAGCGGCAGCTGCTCCACCTGGACGAACGAATCCGGGCGCTGCGCGGCCAGCAGCAGGTGATTCTGCAGATCCTGCGCAAGGCCAACCTGCCGCAGATGCGCGGCATGGATATCGCGCGCTGGAGCGCGCTGCTGCGTTCGGTGGGGCTGGACGATGCCCGCATGCGGCAGTGGCACGCGGGGTTCGAACGGCTGACGCCCGAGGGGCATGGCGATTTTCTGGCGGCCCTGGGGTTGAACGAGGCCGAAATCGCGGCGATCCGGGCATGGTCGCGGAGCGCGCCGGGCGGCGATGACGCCGACCCCGGCGCAGCTTCGATGGACGCCACGGGGCCGTAGGCGCTTATGGCCGCGGACCTTGCTACTGGTCTGCGACGACCTCCGCCTTGATGATGGTCACCGGTTCGAGGGGCACGTCGTCGTGCATGCCTTTGCGTCCGGTCTTCACGCCCTTGATCTTGTTGACCACACCGTGGCCCTTGGCCACCTTGCCGAAGACGGCGTAGCCCCAGCCGTCGGGGGTCTTGGCCTTGTGATTCAGAAAGGTGTTGTTCTTCACGTTGATGAAAAACTGGGCCGTGGCGCTGTGCGGGTCCGAGGTACGGGCCATGGCCACGCTGTAGGCCTCGTTGCCCAGGCCGTTGTCGGCCTCGTTCTCGATCGGCTGCCCGGTGGACTTCTCTTTCATGTCGGCATCCATGCCGCCGCCCTGGATCATGAAACCGTCGATCACGCGGTGGAAAATGGTGCCGTCGTAGTGGCCCGCCTCGACGTAGGAGAGAAAGTTCTCCACCGTGCGCGGGGCTTTTTCCGCATCAAGGGCGAGGACGATATCGCCCATGCTGGTTTCGAGTTTGACCATGGAAGACTCCTTTCGGTGGCGGATTGGATTGCTCCGCTCAAACGATCATAACGACGGTTCTCGCTCGCGCAAAGCGCCACCTGTATCGCCTTCAGCGCAGGCTTGTCAACGCTGGTGATTCGATTGCCGGGGCAATGCATGTAGTTTTGTATTCGGGGTCGGTATCGGGGTCGAACAAGGTCGCCGGTGATTGCCCGGTTCCGGAGAGGGGTATTTCGGCGACGCGCTGCAATCTGCGATTGCGACCTTGATTCCGACCCCGACCTGCCCCGGCCCCGATTTTAGTTTGTCACATCGACATGCGGTCGTCCCGACTCGATGAAACGATTCTTGGGGAATGCACCGGAAAAGTGCTGCCGGGGCGCACGACGCTCCATTTTGCTTTTTAATCGCCGCTCGACGGTGTAAGCATGCTTTATTTGGCCTGGCCGCCGCCCCTCCGGTCCCAGCCCGATCAAGGAGACGAGACGACATGCGCCTGGTTGCCGACAACCTGACGGTCGCCGATCCGATCATCGCCCGGGCGATCGCGGATTTCGATCCCGGACCGATCCGCGAGCGGGTGCGTCGCTGCGCGGCGGCCGGCGCCCAGTTGATCGATGTCAATTCCGGTCCTTTGCCGCGCGACCCGCGCGGGCGGTTCGCTTTTCTGGTCGAGGCGGTCCAGTCGGCCACCGACCTGCCGCTGCTCCTGGACACCACCAACCCCGAGGCGCTGGAAGCGGGTCTTGCCGCCTGCCGGCGCAGACCCGTGATCAACGGGTTTTCGCTGGAACCGGCGCGGCTTACACGGGTGCTGCCCCTGGCCCGGCGCCACGGAGCCGATATTGTCGGCTTCCTTCTCGATGCGGACAGCCGCGTGCCCATGACGGAGGATGAGATGATGGCTCTGGCCGTTGCGCTCTTCGAAGCCTGCACCGCCGCCGGACTGCCGCCCGAGCGACTGATCGTCGATCCGGTGGTCGCGCCGCTCGCATGGGAGGAGGGCATGCGCCACAACCGCGCGGCGCTCAAGCTGATCGCCGGTATTTCCGATCTTCTGGGTACCCCGGTGCGCACCATCGCCGGTTTGTCCAACCTGACCTCCGGCCGGGCCGCGGCCGCCCGCAAGAGTGCGGTCGAAAGCGCTTTCGTGCCGATGCTGGCCGCCGCCGGCCTCGACTTTCTGCTGCTCGATGTGCTGCGCCCACCGGTCATGCGCGTCGCCCGCACCTGCAACCTGCTGCTCCAGGGCGGTATTTTCACCTGGGCGGCGGTCGAGGCGTAAAAACGGTTTCACGCTTCGGCCGTCTTCGTCTGCCGCCGGACATGGAACCCGATCGACCGTCCAACGCTGGTTTGCCAGGCCTTGAGAGGTGTGTTACATCAGCGGTATTTCAGGCATCTTCCGCGAAGAGGCGTTTCATTGTCCGGTTTTCAGGAAATTCTACTGATTCTTTTCATCGCGGCGGCGCTGTTCGTGATCCCACGCATGGTCCGGCGCCCCGCGACCCCGGCGCCAAGGCATGCGCTGCGGCCGCGGCTGCCGGCGGTTTCGGGGAAGCTGCGCCTGGCGATCCTGGGCTCGGCGATCTGGCTCGGGCTTGCGGCAGCCTACTTCGAACCCTGGTCCAACGGCTGGCTGGCGTTCGCCTACCTCGGCGTGGGGCCGGCGGCGGTCGCCTGGGGCGCGCTGTGGGTCGTCCGCGGCTTTCGCAACCGTTCGCGCTGATGCCGCCCGGCCGCAATTCAAACGTTTACAGGAGCCTGCCATGACCGGCCGAAGAGAAGAGATCGTCACCCGGCTTGAAGCGGATGCGGCCGCCACCGCCGACTTTTTCAAGGGGCTCACCGCAGCGCAGCTCGCAGCGCAAGTGTACCACGAAGGCGCTTCGTGGACCGCGCGCCAGGTTCTCGCCCATCTCGTCACCATCGAACAGTCGATGCAGCGGCTTTTCAGCGACATGCTGGCCGGCATTCCCGATTCCTCCAGAGGCTTCGACATCGAACGCTTCAACCGCAGCCAGCCCCGGAAACTGGACGGGCTCGGCCTGGACGAGCTGATCGCCCGCTTCCGGGAAGTGCGCGCCCGGACCGTAGCCAAAATCGCTTCCATGAGCGATGAGGACCTGGATCGAGAAGGCTGGCATCCTTTTCACGGTGCGGGCCGGCTGGAACGCTTCCTGCGCTGGGCCTACGAGCATGCGCAGCTGCACGTCGACGACGTCCGCCGCGCGCTGGAGGCTGCCGTTGTGTGAAGGCTGCAAGCCGGATCGGTGCGTACTGGACGGCCTTCGGCCTGCTTTGCCCTGGTTTGCGGCCTGCAGCACGAAACCGGATGCGCATCCCGCGTTGATCGAATCCGACGAAAGCTGGAGCGTGCTCCGGGCGCATCTGGAAGGATTCGAGGGATACCGTTTTTAACGGAATCGTTAAGCGAGGAACCGCCATGCCTTTTCAGCCCGTCGATCCTGATTTTCGATCGCGCGTTGCGCGCGGCTTCGAAGAACAGCCGTTCATGCACTTCATCGGCGCTACGCTGACCCGCATAGACCCCGGCGCCTGCGACGTGCACGTGCCCTTCAAGCGCGAACTCACCCAGCACCACGGCTTTTTTCACGCCGGCATCGTGGCCACCCTGGCCGACAACGCGGCCGGGTTTGCGGCCTACACGCTGATGCCCGCCGACGCCGGCGTCCTGACGGTCGAGTTCAAGCTCAACCTGCTGGCGCCCGGGAGAGGGGAACTGCTCGTCGCCCGCGGCCGGGTGATCAAGGCCGGGCGCACGCTGACCGTGTGCCGATCGGACGTTTACAACCGCTCCGCCCAGGAAGAGCGGTTGTGCGCCACGGCCCTTCTGACCATGATGGCGATGCCCGGCAAGGGGGCGCCGGCTCCGGAGTGACGCTATTCTTCCTTTAAGCCGCCCTGACGCTTCATGGGCGGCCATTTCGCGATTTCGGCCAGGAAATAGGGTGCGTCCAACGGGGCGTGACCGTCTTTCTGAAGCGACAGGGCGCGCCGCCAGAAGTGCTGCATCCGGTTCCGGTGCTCGCGCCGCATGCGTCCGACATCGAAAGCCGCACGTTCGGTCAAGCCTCCGGGACGGCGGGGGCCCCTGCGCCGGCGGGTTGGAGGCGGCGCGGGCGGGGCCGGGCCGCGGAAGGCGGACTGGCCGTACTCGAGAAAGTACAGCAGGCTGTGATGCGTCGAAATGGCCCCGGCCCAGGGATAATGGTCCAGGTTGTACGCCGCCGAGAGGCGCAGGATCTCGCGTTCCAGCGCTTCGGCCTCTGCCGGCGGCATGGACGCCGGGGCATCGTAGAGCGGGAAGAGCCGGAAGTCGTCGCCGCGGCAGTAAAAGACGGAGTGGATGCCGTACTGTTCCGGGCAGGCGGCGATGTGCGCGCCTCCGGTCAGGCCGAAGCGTCCCAGGATGAACAGGTCGACGGCCGGCTGCTGCGCTTCGAGCAGGCGGAGCGTCGCCCGCAGCTGGCCCGCCGTTTCGCCGGGGTGACCGCTGAAGGTCATCCAGGCCGTGGCGATCCCGGCGCGGTGAAAGGCGTCGGTGACCCGGCGGATGGCGTCGACGGAAATGCCTTTGTGCATGCTTTCGAGCAGGCGGTCGGAACCGCTTTCCACTCCGAAGGCCGCCGCGCGCAGACCCGATTGAAACAGCAGTGCGCACCGCTCGGGGGTGTAGTAGGGCTCGATGCGGAAATCGGCGGCCCAGCGGATGCGGGCCTTCTGCGCGATCAGGGCCCGCGCCAGGGCCACGGCGAATTTGGGCGCCAGCACATCGACCGACAGATAGAAGTTGGTCACGCCATGCGCCTCGGAAAGCGACTTGAGCTGCCGGGCGGCTTCCTCCGGCGCTGTCTCCCGGTAATGATGAAGGCCCGAGCGGTTGAGCCCGTAGTCGCAGAACGAGCAGCGGTTCCAATAGCATCCCCGCGTGGGGGCGACGAGCAGGGTGCGCGAAGGGGCCAGGTAACGGTCGAGATTCAAGTCCGAAAAGTCGGGCGGCGGACAGCGGGTCAGGTCGGTGATCTGCAGCGGGCCGGCGTGCCTGCGGCCGTCGCCGGGATTGCGCAACCACAGGTTGGGCACCGTCCGCAGGCGTTCGAAACGCCGTTCCGCACTCTCGCCGGGCGGTGTGGCTTCGAGGCGCTCGAGCAGTTCGGTGAGGCACGCTTCGCCCTCGAAGGGGCATGCCGCATCCAGCAGATCGAAAAGGTTGCTGCGGACCGCTTCGGGGGCATGGCGCAGGATCTGCTGGGCGCACGTGCCGCCCAGCAGGATGAAGGCATTCGGCGCCGCACGGCGCAGCAGGCGCAGCAGGTAGAAGGTTTCGGGAAGCTGGCTGACAAACGTGAGCGAAATGCCGACTACATCACCGGGTTGGAGCCGCCAGCGCTCGATCCGATCGCGGTAAAAAGCGTCGAGCGGACTGCAGCGCTGGTCGAAATAGGTTTCGAGCAGGGAGAGATTCCAGGGCGCGGCCGCATGGGCGGCGCGATTGAATGAAAAAGCGAAGGGGAAATAAAGCGCACTGAGGCATGTCAGGGCGTCCTCGGCCCGATCGCGCGCGTGCCGGTACTCGCGGCGGTCGAAAAAACGGCGCGCCTGCTGAAAGATCTGCAGGGGCCCCGCAGCCGCCATCGACCCGCGCAAGGCCGCCTGGCGCGCCTGTTCCAGCGCCAGATACTCCATCTGCTCCAGGCCGGTCAACCGCGGGCGGCCGTTCAACCGGGAGAAGCGCTCGGCCAGCCGCCCGGCGGTCGCCGCGATGTGCCGAGGCGCCAGCAGGAAATGGGCCGCCTCGACGTTCAGGTCGATCACCTCGGCCTGCCGGGCGCCGGCGCGCAGATACCCCTTGAGCGCCGGCAGGGCGCCGTATGGCTGCGTCGGGTCGGCAAAGGGCGGATACAGGAGCCGGACATGCATGCCCCTCGTTTAGCATTTTCATGCTCAAAAGAAAAACCGGCCTCGCGCAGCGGCCTTCAAGTTCGGGGGCAAAAGGCCGATAGAGAATGAGTACCCGCATGCAGGCGTGGCCGGCCGATTGAAGGCGGCTTTTCCGTTCACACCGGGAGCATCCATGGCCTTACCAGTGCAAAGCGTCCAATTGGGATTGTTGTCGCAGACCAAGCTCCGGCTCACCCTGACCGAAAAGAGCAACCTGATCGAGGCGACGCCATGGGCCGACGGTTTCAGCTTCGCTCAGGTGCAGAAGCTCGCGGCATACATGGATGTTTATCAGGTTGCGGCCGAGACGGTGCTTTTTTACGAGGGCGACCGGAACGTGTACCTGGTTCTGATTGTCCGCGGCGCCGTGCATGTGGTCAAATTCGATTCCCAGCGCAATCCCAGGCACATCACCACCGTGGGCGCCGGCAGGACCATCGGGGAGATGGGACTGATCGACGGCGAGCCGCGCTCGGCATCGGCCGTGACCGGAGCCGATTCGGTGCTGCTGGTGATGACGGCCGAAAAGTTCGCCCGTTTGATGAAGGACCTGCCGGCCGTGGCCATGGTGCTGGTGCTCAAAATCGCCAAGTTGATGAGCCAGTACCTGCGGCAGACCAGCGGACGCCTGATCGACAACCTGAGCGGCGGGACCCCGTGAATCGAGCCGCATTTTTTGACTTGCAGCGGAATTGAAGGTATAAGGCCAGGCCGGCAATTGTGAACAAGGCATTTTCCGACTCGCGAGTCCGCATGCAGCGTTTCTACCTCTTTATCGGCATCATCCTGCTCACGCTGGCTGTTGCGTGTGCTTCCGGCACCCGCCGGTCCGATACGGCCTACGTCAGCTCCAGGATCGACCGCCCGCTCCAGCACGGCAGCGCACTGTACCGCCAGGGCTGTTATGCGCGCGCCCTGGAACTCTTCCGCGAAGCCCACGAACGTTATACGGCCGCCGACGATTTGGCCGGCATCGCAGGCAGCCTGAACAGCATCGCCAACGTTCGCTATCAGCTGGATGACATGCCCGGCGCCATCGGCGCCTATGCGCAAGCCCTTGAGGCCTATCGCCTCCTGGGAGACGATGCGGGCCTCGTACGGGTCCTGGCGAACCAGTCGGCGGCACTGGTGAAGGCCGGCCGGCTGGACGAGGCCGCGCGCACGCTGGACCAGGCCGACACCTTGGACGCGGCGACGCGGCTGTCGACCCTGCGCCTCAAAAACCGCGCCCTGATCGCCATGGCGCGCCGGGACACCCAAACGGCCCAGTCCCTGCTGAACCGGGCGCTTGACGCCGCGGGCCCGAACGAGGAGACCTCCAAAGCCGCCGCGCACTATACGCTGGGGCGGCTGCTGGCCGACACCGCGCGGCCCGAGGAAGCCGAAATTCACTTTCAGCAAGCTCTTGCCGCAGACCGTCAGATGGGTGCCTATCCTGCGGTGGCCAAGGACTTGGCCGCCCTGGGCGGCTGCCGCGCCCGTATGGGCGACCATGCGGCGGCGGTCGGCTTTTTCTTGCGCAGCGCCAAGATTTACGCCCTTCTGCAGGACACGGCGCGCACAAACGAAATCACCGCCATGCTCAAGGAGAGCGCCGACCGGTCCGGAACCGATATCCAGACGTCGCTCTATTGGATCGACGAATGGCTTGCCGGCCGGACCGAGAGCACGCTTTGCCGGTGAACCTGCCGGATGGAGCGCTTTCCGGGCCGCCTGCTCCCACCCACCCTGGAACCTGACATCCATGGACAAACGGCATTTTTACATGCAGCAGATCGATAAGGCCGCCAAGATTCTGGATCTGCGCGGCGATGCGCCTTCGGCCGTAAACGTGCTGGAGGGCATCCTGAACGATGCGGCCATTCAGTTCTATCCAGCCTTCGAACTGGAAGCGCTGGTTTTTTTGGCGGGAATCTACCTGGAGGCGGGGAAATACGATGAGGCGCGCCATTATATCGAACGGACCGGCCGGCTCGATCTGCATGCGCTCGTGGGGGAAGAGATCCGGACCTCGATGTACCGCCTGAGGCGCATCAAGAAAGCCCTTGACGAGCGGAACGATGCGAGGGGTGACGGACCGCAAAACCGATGAACGGCGCTTTTGAATCCAATCTGCTGAATGTCGCCATGCTTTTCGGCGCCGGCCTCTTCGCCGGCTTCGTCGACGCGATCGCCGGCGGCGGCGGGCTGATCAGCCTGCCGGCGCTGCTCGCGGCCGGCCTGCCGCCTCAGCTCGCGCTGGGCACCAACAAACTGCAGGGCAGCTTCGGCGCCCTGGCCGCGGCCTTCAACTATACGCGGCGGGGCGCGGCGCCGCTCAAACCGTTGTGCGCGGGCATTGTCTACACCTTCATCGGCGCCGCCCTGGGCGCCTGGGCCATTCAGCAGTTGGATGGGGGGTTCCTCAAGCACCTGATCCCCCTGCTGCTGTTGGCGGTTCTGGTTTACACCCTCGCATCGCCCCGCCTGGGATATGGCCGGAGCAAGGCCGTGATGCCCGGACACCTCTTTTTCATGCTGTTCGGTCTTGCGCTCGGCTTTTACGACGGCTTCTTCGGCCCGGGCGCAGGGGCGTTCTGGACGACAGCCTTTCTGTTGTTCATGGGCCTTTCGATGCCCCAGGCAGTCGGCAGCACAAAGGTGGTCAACTTCACGAGCAACATCGTCGCCCTGGCGGTATTCATGCTCTCCGGCAGCGTCTCGTACGGCGTGGGTCTGGTCATGGCTCTGGGCCAGGTGATCGGCGCGCGCATCGGATCGGACCTGGCCATCGCCAGAGGCACCCGCTTCATCCGGCCGGTGTTCCTGTCCGTCGTTTTCCTCACCCTGGCGCGCATGATCTATCTCAATTATCTTTGACCGCACGGCGCGCCGCATCCGTCCGCCGAAGTCCCATCCGGCTTTTGCCTTGACAGCGGAACGCCAAACTGGGTACATGCCATTTTACATGCTACCGGCTTCAATTCAGGCAGGATGCCCTTCGCTGAAGGTCCACGGTCCTGGCCTGCATATATGCATCAGGGTAACAATTTGAATCGATCGTGATCAGACCGGTTCCAGCCGTTCTTTCAGCGGTGGAGTCGGCTTGTCGAAGTGCAAGACCCCAAACCAGGAGGAAGGATATGAAACGTACACTGTTGTGTTTAGCTCTGGTGCTGATGCTCTGCGGCACCGCCCTGGCCGAGATGAAGACGCTGCGCCTGGGACTGGCCTCGGACCCGGAAACCATGGACATCCAGCAGCAGCTGTCCGGCAACATGCTGGAGTTTTCGCACTGGGTCTTCGATCCGCTGGTCCGCTACGCCCAGGACATGTCGTTCGAACCGCGCCTGGCCCAGCGCTGGGAGCAGATCGATCCCACCACCATGCGCTTTCACCTGGTCAAAGGCGTCAAGTTCCACAGCGGCAATCCCTTCACGGCCAAGGACGTGGTCTTCACCATCGAGCGCATGAAAAAGAGCGTCGATTTCAAGGGTCTTTTCGAGGCCTTCGAGACGCCGGCGGTCGTGGACGACTACACCGTGGATATCAAGACCAACAAGCCGTACGCCCTGGTGCTCAACATGGCCACCTACGTCTTCCCCCTGGACAGCGCGTTCTACTCCGGGACGGATGAGCGCGGTCAGCCCAAGGATGCGGTGATCAAGGCCGGCTACTCTTTTGCCAACACCGCGCTGCCCAGCGGCACCGGTCCGTACCGCTGCACCTTCCGCGAACATGGGGTCAAGATGGTCATGGAACGCAACGCCGATTACTGGGACAAGAAATCGCCCGGCAACATCGGCACCATCATTCTGACGCCCATCAAGGAAGAAGCCACCCGCGTGGCCGCGCTGCTCTCGGGCGATGTGGACTTCATCTACCCGGTGCCGCCCCAGGATTTCGGGCGCATCGAAAAAGACCCCAAGGTCGATCTGATCACTTACACCGGCGGCCGCATCATCACCGTGCAGATGAACCAGAAGCGCCTCGAACCGCTGCGCGTGAAGAAGGTGCGCCAGGCGATCAATCTGGCCACCAACAACGTGGGCATCGCGGACAAGATCATGAAGGGCACGGCCACGCCGGCCGGCCAGCTCAGCCCCGAGGGCTACCAGGGCTACAGCAAGGAACTCAAGCCGGTCTACGACCTGAAAAAGGCTCAGGCCCTGATGAAAGATGCGGGCTACGAGAAGGGCTTCGAAGCCACCATGATCGCCCCCAACAACCGCTACGTCAACGACGAGAAGATCGCCGAGGCCTTCGTGGCCATGATGTCCAAGATCAACATCAAGATCAACCTCAAGACCATGCCCAAGGCCCAGTACTGGGATGAATACGACAAGCAGGTGGCCGATTTCCAGATGGTCGGCTGGCATTCCGACACCGAGGATTCGGGCAACTTCTACGAGTTCCTCGCCATGTGCCCCAACAAGGAGACCGGTTACGGGCAGTACAATTCGGGCAACTACTGCAACCCCGAGGTGGACAAGCTGACCCTGGCCTGCCAGACCGAAACCGATCTGAGCAAGCGCAGCGCCATGCTGCAACAGGTCGAAAAGATCCTTTACGACGACGCCTTCTGCGTCACCTTCCACTGGCAGAACCACTCCTACGGCGCCCGCAAGGGCATCGACGTCAAACCGATCGTCAATGTGATGAACTTCCCCTACATCGGCGATCTGGTGTGGAAGTAAAAGGACCCTGTTCCGCTGAAACGACCGCGGCTGTTGGCGAT